>JBGPHY010000142.1:0-10679 GCA_041484625.1 Terriglobia bacterium
ATCGATCCGTGTGCGGGCTGTAACACGGCTCAGGTTGCCGACTGCTACTATGCGATCGCCAACGATGCCAAGATCTCCTGAGAACCATGGGGCTCCGGTCCCGTCGACAATTCGTCCACCCGTGATGAGAAAGTCGAAGGTCTGGGTGTGAGCTGCGTCTCCCAGCGATGAGACTGCCCCGCTTACAACGATTCCGGTCAGCAGAGATCCTGCCAGAAGGCATAACAACAGATTTCTGCGCATGAGTTTCCTCTCTGGGCTGTACCGAATGGTCTCCATCCTCTTGATTTTCATGGGGGCTCTGCCCCTTTCGGGTAGCACCGGCCAGGATTATACAAGAGTATGGGGCCTGGACGCCAAGGGAGGAATTTCGTGGAGGAATTTCGTTTTTTCTACTGCGCCAGTCACGCGTGGTTTTGCTGTAGGGTCGTTGTGTCAAGCGCCTAAGCTCGCGGCGTTTCATAGGCGAAGGCTTGAGAAGCCTTCACCCCTACGAGGTTCTCCATGTAGTAGACACACTACTTTTTTCGTGTTTTTTCATGTTTCTTGATGTAGGCTGAGACCGCTTTTTGGAAACCGCCTTCTGAGTCCTCAAAGCAAGCCGCAACGAACTAGCGCGGTACTTGAAGGTACTGCCCTAATTGCAGACACTCTCCACGGGAACTGCCGACATGTTTTCTGAGGGGGAAAAGGCAAAGGAAATACTTATGACCAGATTATTGCTGACGGGAGTGGTGAAACCCTTTGGCGTTGACGATGATTACGGCGAAGCTTTATGCACGATGGAACTTCTTAATAACCAGGTCACCCGTGAACAAGGAATTCATTCTCCGCGGTCCAATAATCTGAGTTTCGCGCTCTATCTTCTGGCTGAAAATATCCATGTGCCGACAACGGTACTGGATTTTCCCTCCTGGAAAGATTTCACCCGAGAAATCGACCGGGGCGGCTATTCCCATGTCGGCATCTCCTTCATTATTCCAAATGTGCTCAGAGCTCGGCGCATGGCCGAATACATCCGGTCCCGAAGTCCGAAGACAAAAATCATCCTGGGCGGACATGGCGCCGCCATACCGGACTTGGAGACCCTGATTGACTATGATGAGATTTGCCGGGGCGAGGGAGTGTTCTGGTTGAGAGAATATTTCGGAGAGGATCGAGACCTTCCAATCGTTCATCCAACGATTCCAACCAGCGTTAATGGTTGTATTTATGGCGCCCCGATTCTCGAAAAGGCCGGGATCATCATCCCGGGCGTCGGCTGCCAAAACTCGTGCCGGTTTTGTGCAACCTCGCATAAATTCGACAGGAAATACACGGCCTACCTGAAGTCAGGGCGCGAGATGTTCGAGGCCTGTCGAAAAGCGGAACAAGCCCTCTCTGTCACGGACTTTGGACTCATGGACGAGAACTTCTGCAAGCATCCCGAACGCGCCAGACAGTTGTTGACTGAAATGGAGTCTGAGAAGAGACCTTATAATTTTTCTACCTTCTCTTCTGCCGAGACAGTCAAAGCCGTTGGAGTCGACTTTCTGGTTAGGCTCGGAGTGAACTTCCTGTGGGTTGGGGTGGAATCCAAAGTGAACCTCTTTGAAAAGACACGCGGGATCGATTTGAAATCCATGATCGCCGATTTGCAGAGCCATGGAATCACCGTGCTGGCATCTGCCATTCTTTTCCTCGAACATCACGACAAGAAGACCATCGCAGAAGACATCGAGTGGGCCATCGGTTTGGAATCCGATCTTCTTCAGTTCATGCAATTCGGTCCTATACCCGGGACAAGACTGCATAAGGACTATCTCGAAGCAGGAATGCTAGTGAAGGATTTCCCCTGGGAAAGACAACACGGCCAGGGCATTATCTGGTTCGAACACCCTCATTTCACCCCCCAGGAAACTCATGACTATTTGAAGCAGGCTTTTGTTGAGAAATATCATACCCATGGGCCGGGGGTTCTCAATATGGCATGGACTGCGTTGAAGGGATATCGCACGGTGAGACAGGAGATTGAATGGCGTGAACGGAATGGATTTGCCTGGGATCCGGATTCCAACAGCTATGTTCAGTTAAGAACTGCACCCCCCGACCATTTCATGCAATTGCGTCTGGCCAGCATGAGAAAGAACGCGCTCAAATTCAGACCGGCCTTGCAGGCGATGTGTAAATATGCCCCGAATGTCCGGACCTCGGAGAAAGGCAAGAGGATCATCGAGGAGTTCTATCACACCTTTGGTCCACTCACACTGAGGGAACGGACCCTGCAACAGGTGGTCAGGGTAAGTGCATTCGTCGAGAACCAAAGGTTCAAGAAGTCCGGAGTTATCATGAGGCAACCCCCTCTGATCCGGAAAGTCTATCCCCAAAGAGCGAGCGCACGGCCTGTGCCAGCCTGCGAAACTCAGGAGTTTGTGATGGAATCTCCCCTGGTTCATTGATGCCCTCCCTCTGAAAGAGCGCCACCCTCCGGCGTATGAAGCAGGCACTGGTATCCACAGTGAGCACAATGGTGACGGCGGTTGCCGCAGCCGTGGTTTTTTCGTAGGATTCAAAAGCCCACGCTTACCGCAAACAACGGGGTTGGCGGGACTGCCAAAAACCGGATTTTCGTAGAAGTCAAGCAGCTTGAGACAGATTCCACACATCCCCACGGAGGTCATTGCTATGATGATTACCAGGGTGTGCTTTCTCAGTTTATGGACGATTCCTTTTCTTGTTCTCCTGGCTGAGTTGGGCCAAGCGCAGCAACTCTTCGAGTTCCCTGACAATGTTCAAAGCCGCTGGATCTCTTTTGAAAACGCTCGAGGCCGCCCGGGAGAAGGGGGCCAAGCCAACCAGGGCCGAAAAGGAGCGCCCTCCCGTATCATCAAGGCCGGCGAAACCCTTACCCTGGCTGAAATGGAAGGCCCGGGCATCATCCACCGCATCTGGTGCACCGTTCGCCGGGAACCGGAAATTGTGCGCGGCTTGGTGCTGCGCATCTACTGGGAGAAACAGTCTTCTCCTTCGGTGGAAGCTCCTCTACAGGATTTCTTCGGTGTTCCCTATGCCCGGCAGGTCCCTTTTGAGTCGGCTCTGTTTGCCAATCCCGAAGGTCGGTCGTTCAACTGTTTCATCCCGATGCCATTCCTCAGCCGTGCTCGCATCACCATGGAAAACCAATCCGCCCGCGAGACAGAACTTTTCTTCGATATTGATTACACGCTGGGCGACAAACTTCCAACCGAACTGTGTTACTTTCATGCCCATTACCGAAGGGAGAACCCCACCACACCGAAGAAGGATTTTCAGATCCTTCCTGTCGTCAAGGGGAAGGGCCGTTACCTGGGGTGCAACGTGGGAGTCAGGTCGATTGGCGACTATAAGGAACCGGTCTGGTTTGGCGAGGGAGAGATGAAGATCTATCTCGATGGGGACACGCGCTTCCCGACCCTGGTGGGAACCGGCACGGAGGACCTGGTCGGATCAGCCTGGGGGCTGGGCAAATTCAACCACCGCTATCAGGGCTGTCTGCTTTCCGAGAAAGAAGATGGCGTCTGGGGATTTTACCGTTATCACCTTCCGGATCCGGTTTACTTCCACAAGCAGATTCGCGTGGATCTACAGCAGATCTCCGGCCTCATGACCGAAGAGTACAGCAAGCAGTTTCAGCCGGAGAATTACCCGGAACTGGTCGACACACATGAACGGTTTGATCCACAAAAAGACGGCACTCCCAACCGCTGGGCCAATTTCGAGTCACCGCAAGACGTCTGTGCCACAGCTTACTGGTATCAGACGCTGCCTTCGGTCCCGTTCCCGCCGCTGGAATCCTACGCAGACCGATTAAAGGAACTGGGTTTCAGGAAGGCGAAATAGTCGAGAACCGAGGTCAGCCAGGATTGATCCGGTCTCTTGAATAGACCGTGGGCTACTCAAGGTGAGGCTCAGTACCCGCGAATAACGCTCACCAGCCGTTAATCGTGGCTTCCCAAACGACATTTTCAGAGAACTTCCACACCATAGAGACAGGTCGGGGAAGCGCAGGGCGAGAGCTGCGTGTCTTGACTGTTTATACGGGGACCGAGAGTGGGTCTTTGGCTCGGATATCTACGATGGGCGAGGTGACAATTGTCCGAAAAGTCGGGTGCATGAACTCCAGGTGCATCCCACGCCCGATGAAGCGACTCTTCAGCATCGAACCACCCCACGTCGATCCTTCGATCCTGACCGCAACAGGTTCGGGACAGTACTGCGGGTGGCCCCAAATCAGATCATTGCCGCGGCCACGAATCACGATGGTGTATCCATGGTTCCGCGTCTCCACTTCCAATACCTCACCCTCGGACAAATCGTCCAGGTAGACCCCACCTTCGATCTCGGACTGCACGATGTTTCGATTCACCTCATCACTGAAGTTCGGGTGTGGCACGAACATATTGAGAGCGTGGGCCGCGGTTTCTTCGTCCATTTTTTGTCTCTTCGTGTCCCCTGCCTGGTTGGAAAGCACACACAGGAAGTAGTACACGCGGTGTGCGGTGGTACGGCCTGCGTTATCTGGCTACCGGGGACCGAGCCGCAATTTGTCCCTACGGGCAAACATTCATTGCAGGAGCCGCCGCAAAACAAGCTACTTATAGCTTATCGTCATCTTCATAGATTTCGCAAATCAATTTATAGCTGAATGATGAAAAACACGCTGTAGAAGGGGCCTTTACTATAAAATCGCGGCTGAGCTTGCCTTAGACGCTGGAGGGGAGCCGCGATGAGTCCGAGATCTACTGGATTCTAAAACTTGGGTGAGATCGCTCGTCGGATCGAGATCCTTCTCTGCGGGAGAGAGAGCAGCCGAATTCGAGTGAGGGAGAAAGCAAGGAAAGGAGAACTCCGACAGATGTCACGCAATCGGGCAGGATCAAATAGAAGGCAATTCCTAGCCACTGGAGGAACCGCTCTGCTCAGCGCCTGGGGATTGCCCAAGCTTTCTGAAGCCGCGCAAAATGCCGCGTCGTCCTGCCGTCGGCCTAAGCTCAAGATCACGGACGTCCGTACAGCCGAGGTCATGGTCCACGGCCACCAAGTCCATGTTCGAGTCTACACCGATCAAGGGATCTACGGCCAGGGGGAGACCACCGATGCTGCGGTGGGCGCGGTCCCCTTGATCCAGGAATTCAGGCATTTCTTGATTGGACAAGACCCGCTCAATGTGGACTCCCTGTTTGAGAGAATGCGCACCGGCGGCATCTTTGCCGGAGCGCAAGGCGGACAATACGTCGCTGCCTTGAGTGGTGTGGAGATTGCCCTGTGGGACCTGGCGGGTAAGGCCCTGGGGTTGCCCGTTTATCAGCTGCTGGGAGGAAAAATGAGGGACCGGATCCGTTTGTATTGCGATCTTGGGGCTCCCAGGCCTGGCGAATTTCCCTCGCCGGAAATGATCCAGCAAATCAAGGACCTCGGCTTCACAGCAGCCAAGACCGACATTGATGACCTCGACAACCCCCGGCGCTGGGATAAGGTGAATCGCACGGCCAGCAATTTCGAAGTTGACTCCATGGTCCACAAAATCGCTCGCTTGCGTGAGACCCTCGGTCCCACAGTGGATCTGGGTGCTGACATGCACGGAATGTACGATGCGATCACCGGAAAGCGGGTCGCAGCAGAGATGGAGCCATTTAAGCTGCTCTTCCTGGAGGAGCCGGTGCCTCCCGAGAACATCGACGCCATGCGCGATATCCGGGAATCAACCAGGACACCCATTGCTTGCGGCGAGAACCTCTTTCTCCGGCACGGCTTTCGGGAAGTGTTGGAGAAGCGGGCTGCCGACATCCTTCAGCCTGATATGCAGAAGTGCGGGGGACTTTTGGAAGCCCGCAAGATTGCCGACATGGCCCACACCTATTACGTCCCGCTGGCGCCACATTGTGTCGTTTCTCCCATCGGCACTATGGCGTCCTGCCATGTTTGCGCCGCCATTCCCAATTTTCTAGTTCTCGAATGGCACTGGCTGCAACACCTCCGGCTCTGGAGAGACTTCGTAAAGGAAGGCGCAATTCTTGAGAAGGGATATATCACCGTTCCTGACCGGCCCGGCATCGGTCTGGAGATGAACGAAGAGGCGGCACGCGGAGCTCAGGTTCGCGGGACCTCCTGGTTCGAAACCGGGAAAGGAGAATAGGTATGCGATATTGGACAGGTTTGTTCTTGATGGTCCTGGCAACTGTGGGGGTAGCCAAGGATTTGACTCCAGACGAGGCTCTGCGCAAAAACCGAAACACTTACCATCCGGTCATGGATGTGTTGAAAACCAGGCAAGCGGCCGTAACTGACCAACAGTTGGAGGAATTGAAGCAGTTTCCCCTGGAGGCGATCTGGGGGGTGCTAAAGGGGTTGGGCTATAACAACTACACTATTGGGCTGAAGGCTACGCGCCCGGAAGCGCGCCTGGTGGGCCGCGCTTTGACGATACGCTACCTGCCCCGCCGACCCGACCTGGAAGATGCCATGACTACACTGGCCAGGGAAGGTGATTGGCCCGAAGCCTACAACGTGCGTGCGGCCGAGGAGGCGAAGCCGAATGAGGTTCTGGTTGTCGATCTCGGCGGAGAAATCACGGGAGGTGTTTTCTTTGGAGACATATCTGCTTTGGGAGCAGAGACCGCCGGAGCGCGGGGGGCCGTGCTCTATGGCTCAACGCGCGATCTGGCCGAGCTGCGCGAAATGAAAGGTTTCCCCGTTTTCTCGTTGGGCTTTGACCCAAACGTGGCCACCCAGATCGGTGTCGACTGGAACGTGCCGATTCGCGTGGGCGGCGCCACGGTCCTGCCGGGGGATGTGGTCGTAGCCGAGGAAGAGGCTGTCTTGTTTTTCCCTCCACAGCTTACTGCCGAAGTGATCAAACAAGCGAGGCACCTGGTCGACCAGGAAATCTACGAACGCAACCTGGTGCGTCAGAGGAAGTATCGATTCCGAGATGTCTATCCATTGAATCCTGAACTGCTCAAGCAATTCGAGGTGGAGCAGAAAGCAAAAGAGCAAGGACCGAAACACTGAGGTTGATGGCACCATTGAGAATCGCCTCATCCGCGTGTCGAAGGTCGTGGAGAATACGATGCTGGAAGCGCAGAATAGCTGAATCTGTGCATGTCCGGCTTGAAGGGTCGGATTTACTGCAGTTCAGGGCGAGGCCCTGGGTAAATAGGGTATCCTATTGATTCAGCATGGAAGGAGCGAGTCAACACACTTGAAAGGTCTTCTCTGCTATGAAGGTCCGTTCACGTAGATCATTCCTGGGCCTGGCCGGTGTAGTGCCAATACTGACGGCATCAAACCCGTATCGGACGGAAGATCCCGTCCGCGTGCGGAATCACCCGCTGGAGGGGATCGCTCGCGAGAACATCAAGATCACCGACATTCAAGTTACCCTCATGTCTTATGAACTTCCTCGGAACAAACAGTGGATGACAGGGACGATCCTGGTCTGGAAAACCGATGCGGTCCTGGTGGAGGTGTTCACGGATCAGGGAATCGTTGGTATTGGAGAATCCAGCCCGTATGGAGGGCCGGAATCCATCAAGAAATTTGTGGAGGAAATGATCCGACCCCTCTTGATTGGCAAGAATCCATTTGACGTGGAGCACCTTGCTTGCGGCTGGGGGGGCGTGCGCCCGAACACCGTTGCATGGGCAGGAGTAGACGCCGCTCTTTGGGACATCATTGGAAAAGCCAAGAACCAGCCGGTATACAAACTTCTGGCCACGGGCAACACACCGGACCCGCACATCCGCATGTACGCCAGCGGGGGAGTGGAGTATGCGTGGTATAAGCGGCCTGAAGATCTCATTGGCGAGGCTCGCCGCCACAAAGAAGAGGGCTACACGGCCTTCAAATTTCGCCTCGGGACCGAATGGAAAAACAGCGGGATGACGGTGAAGAGGTACGTCCCCTATCTTGTCAAAATGCGTGAGGCTGTGGGACCCAGCTTCGAACTCATGCAGGAAAGCAACATGCGTCTGAGCCTGGAAGAGTGCCTGGAACTCTGCCCTGTACTGGAAGAGCTGAAATTCCTGTGGTTCGAAGAGCCCATCGATACCCATAAAGGGGGAGCCATTGAAGGCTACATTCGGATCAACCAGGCATTAGACCATGTCATGGTGTCGGGGGGCGAACAACTGGGAACACGGTTCGACTTCAAGGAATGGATCGACCGCGACGCCTATGACATCGTCCAACCGGACTGCAACACTTCCGGAGTGACCGAAGCCTGGCATATCGCCCGGGTGGCGAATCTGAGGAAGAAGCACTGCTGTCCGCACAATTGGCACGGAGGTCTCACCACCATGGCGAATGCCGCGCTGGTGGCCGCCATCCCTAATCGCTTGTTGTTGGAGCTGAATCAAACCTATAACCCATTCAAAGAGGAAATCTTTAAGAATCCCCTCACAGTAAAAAGAGGATATCTGGACCTCCCGGACAAACCGGGCTATGGGCTCGAACTCGTCGAGAACGTGGCCAAGAAGTTCCCCTACCTGCCTGGATCCTATGCCAGGCCCAATCCGGAATTACCCTCTTAATCTTCGGCCAAAGTCGCAACCACCGCCAGTATTTCACTGCAACTGCCGTCGAAACCATGCAGCAATGGCATTCTGAACTTAAATCGTTCCATGTGCTCGTCCTCCAGTATCCGCTTGTTATGATTCGAATTAATGAGTTTCCTGGGGATAAAGGCAAATGGAGGCGCAGTCGCTGGGGGTTACGGTGGCGCAAAAATAGTGGAGCAGACAGTTACTATTAATGTCATCCCTGACAACTAGACAGGGTGAAGAATCAATCCCAAACCATTCGACTGGCCCAGTCCTCGATATGTGTACCCAGAGCGTGGCGGCCATCTGCATGGTTCTTAGTGACCCTGCAGTCAGGCCGCCACCCGTAATGCCCGCACCACCGGTAAAGGCAGAGGTGTGCCAAGTGGTTTCCTCGGCCTGTTGTCTAGGAATTGAAAAGAAGGGCGAGTTAGTGTAAACCTCTTAACGGACTAAGTTGGCTGAAGGAGATCTGCATCCGGGATTTCGATTTTTTTTCTGACATTGGGGAAGTTTAGTTCCAAGAGGGGCCTGTAGGGAGTACATTCGCCGAACAGCTTTACACATCTCTGTGAGACCGTCGTATGAATGGTCGCTGGAGGGAAACAATGATTAAGCCTGAATGGTTTGTGAACTTCCCTTGGTTTGACGGAAAAAACTCCAGGGTCTTGCGAGATCTGGTCTTTCTTTTGACCCTCGGTCTGGCCGCATCCTCCGCCCTGGCGACCGAACTCAAGCCTTTCGAGATCATCTGGCGAGCCGATTCCGGAGTGGCCGCCGACATGTCTTTCCTGCTCGACGCCCCCGCCGGAAAAGGAGGCTTCATTCAGATCAAAGACGGCCACCTGGCCACATCCGATGGCCGCCGTTTTCGCATCTGGGGTGTCAACCTATCCTTTGTCGGAAGCTTGCCCGACAAAGAGAACGCTCCTCCCTATGCGGCGCATCTGGCCCGCTTCGGGGTCAATTGCGTCCGCATCCACCACCTCGACTGGCGAACGCCGAGAGGCATCATTGATTCGCGTTATCCTGACTCGCGCCACCTCGACCCCGAAAATCTCGACCGTCTGGACTTCTTCATCAGCGAGCTCAAGAAACGCGGCATCTACGTCAACCTGAATCTCAACGTCGCCCGCGCTTTCCAGGAAGGCGACGGCGTGAAGGATGCAGGCAAGCTCCGTTTCGCCAAAGCACTGACTCTCTTTGATCCCCGGATGATCGCACTGGAAAAAGAGTATGCGAAGCAGATCCTCGCCCACCTGGATCCCTACACAAAATCCGAGTACCGCAACGAGCCGGCGGTGGCCCTCGTGGAACTCGTCAACGAGAACTCCATTATCGAGTCCTGGGTGGCAGGCCGACTTCGTGGCAAAGGCACCGCTCCGGGCCAGACAGACTCAACCTGGACAGATATCCCTGAATCTTATGCTCGTGACCTCGACATGCTCTGGGCCAAAGCGGGCCACACCGGCCCTCGTCTTCAACCCGAAGATTTCCTGACCGCCACCCCGCAGCGCTTTCAGGCCGAAGCGGCGTTTTACATGGAACTGGAGAGGAAGTTTTTCCTCGACATGCAGGAATACTTGAAAAGGGAACTCGGCGTGAAGGTGCCGATCGTCGGTACCAGCGTGCACAATGGAGGTATGAGCGGATATCCGCTCCTTACCTCAACCTCCCTGCTGGATGTTGTCGATGCTCATGTCTATTGGCAACATCCACGCTACTTCGTTGAAGGCCCTACTAGCAAGCGGGGCTTCGAGATCCGAAACACGCCGATGGTCAGCCAGCCCGAACAGTCGACCATTGTCACGCTCAACCGGAGCGCGTTCGCCGGAAAACCCTTTACTGTTTCAGAGATCAATCACCCTTATCCCAATGAATACGGGGCCGAAGGGTTGCCCATCATTGCCGCCTATGGCTCGTTCCAGGATTGGGACGGAGTTTTTTGGTACAGTTTTTCCCATGAGGAGCCCGCCAACTGGGTCTCAAAATACCCCAGCCACTTCGACATTCGCCAGGATCCCGTGAAGATGAGCCAACTCGCGGCCTGTGCAGCCATCTTCTTACGAGGCGACGTCGCCGCTTCGAAGCAGGTTCACACTCGCACCTATTCTTCGGAAC
>JBGPHY010000143.1:0-10671 GCA_041484625.1 Terriglobia bacterium
CGAGCGAGCTGGTATGCATGAGGCTCAACACGGGCCCGAAAATCTCGGTGCGGGCAATCTCCCCCTGCTGCGGGACGTTATCCAGGAGGGTGGGGAAAACAAAGAAGCCGTCTTCATAGTCCTTTACCTTTCTGCCACGCCCGTCCACCAAGAGACTTGCGCCTTCCTGCTCGCCCCTGGCAATCAGCGTTTCAATGCGCGCCTTACTCTCCGCTGAAATAACCGGCCCCATCTCCACCCCTTCCTTGAGTCCGTAACCTACTTTGCGGCTGCGGGCGGCCGCAATCAACTGTTCGGTTAGCGCTTGTTTCGCCGCTCCGACTGTGATGGCGACCGAGGCTGCCAGGCAGCGTTGCCCGGCGCATCCGAAGGCGGAATCGGCCAGGATTTTGGTGGTCATTTCCATATCAGCATCCGGCAAGACCACCACCGGGTTCTTGGCCCCACCCTGGCACTGGGCCCGCTTGCCGTTGGCGGTCGCCCGGCTGTAGATATAGCGCGCCGTCGCCGTTGAACCGACAAAGCTGATTGCACAGATGCCGGGATGATCGAGAATGGAATTGACGGTCTCTTTGCCGCCATTGACCAGTTGTATCACACCGGGAGGGAAACCGGCCGCCTCGACCAGGTGGAAAAGCTTATTGGAAGCCAGGGGTACTCGTTCGGACGGCTTGAGGATGAAGCAGTTGCCGGTCGCCAGGGCATAGGGCATGAACCAGAAGGGAATCATGGCCGGAAAGTTGAAGGGGGTGATGGCCGCCACCACTTCCAGGGGTTGACGGAACATATGCTCGTCGATTCCCGGGGCAATGTCTTCGTTGTTGTACCCCTGCAGCAGAGACGGGATGCCGCAAGCCACCTCCACGTTCTCGATGCTGCGCCGCAACTCGCCGGTGCTCTCGGCGTAGGTCTTGCCGCACTCGCTGGTGACGGTCCGAGCCAGATCGTCCAGATTGTCCTCTAGCAAGGCCTTAAGTTTGAACAGGGGCTGGATGCGCTCACCCGCCGGTTTGCGCCGCCATTCGGCAAAGGCCTTTTGTGCCGCCTCGGTCGCTGCATTCACCTCACCTGCCGGCGACAGCGGCACTTCCGCCAGGACCTCGGCCGAGGCCGGATTCAGCACCTCCAAAGCCTCTGCCGCACGGGAAGGGTACCAGGTTCTGTCCACGAAATTCTCCAAACGTTTGACCATCCCGCTCCTCCTGCCTCTCCTTGAGTGATCACAGGTGATGACGTTCCTTCTTGCGGGTCGCTGTGCAACCAGAGAGCGCCTCCCGCCGGCTCTTACTTTCGGATACTTCTGCCACGGCCACATCCTACCATGAGTCGTAGCCGGACACCTGCTCTTCGTGCTCGGTCTCCACCACAAACCGAGGATACGACTTTGCCTGAAAACCGCACACGCTTGCAGGAGTTCTTGGGATAATATACAAGTGAAATTGTTTGAATCAACGATAGTTTGTCTGGTGGTTAGACGAACAAAAGGCCCTATGACTGTTCCTGAGAATCAGACTAAATTCCACCGCTTGACGACCGGTTAGCTCTCCAATTCCGCAGAGAGACCGGCAATTCGAAATGCCTCTCGCACCGACAGGTTCCGATGGAGACCCATGAATCCGAATTCTGAGCTGGAGCGCGCATCTCGTTCCGCTATGATCCTAACAGGCCAGGAGGAACCATGCTTGACCCGCAGAGCTTCCACATGACACCGGAGGAGTTTCGACAGCACGGTCGCACCGTCATCGATTGGATCGCTGAATATATGCAACGGGTGGAAAGCCTGCCAGTCCTGTCCCAAGTCCAACCGGGACAGATTCGCGCAACTTTGCCAACGGAGCCCCCTCTCCATGGTGAAGCTTTTGAGGCGATCCTGGAGGACGTGGACCAACTGATCCTGCCTGGCATCACTCACTGGCAGTCCCCTAATTTCTTCGCATATTTCCCTGCCAACGCTTCGGGGCCTGCAATTCTTGGAGAGCTTCTATCCGCGGGACTTGGAGTTCAGGGGATGTTGTGGGCCACCAGCCCGGCCTGCACCGAACTGGAGACCCACGTCCTGGATTGGCTGGTGGATATGCTGGGATTGCCCGCAAAGTTCAAATCTCGAGGGGCGGGGGGAGGAGTCATTCAGGATACCGCTTCCAGCGCCGCACTGTGCGCCCTTCTGGCCGCGCGTGAGCGGGCCACCGGTTTTCGAAGCGATCAGCACGGATGTGACGGCCGATTGGTGGCCTATGCCACCAGCCAGGCCCACTCCTCGATTGAGAAGGCGGTAAGAATTGCCGGACTGGGCCGTCAGAACCTGCGGCTCATCGAGGTGGACGATCGATTCGCCCTTCGCCCGGACCGCCTGATTCAGCAGATCGAACAGGACCGCCACTCCGGATTGCTTCCTTGTTTTGTCTCTGCGACTGTGGGGACGACTTCCTCGAACGCCATCGATCCACTGCCGGAAATCGGGCGAATCTGCAGAGGGGCGGGGCTTTGGCTCCACGTCGATGGGGCCATGGCCGGCACAGCAGCCCTCTGCCCGGAGTACCGCTACATCCACGAGGGATTGGAGCTGGCTGACAGTTATTGTTTCAACCCCCACAAGTGGATGTTTACTAATTTTGATTGTGACTGTTTTTATGTCGCCGATCGCGAAACCCTAGTCAGGACGTTAACCGTGATGCCGGAGTACCTGCGCAATCAAGCGACGGAGTCCGGAGCGGTTATCGATTATCGGGACTGGCATATCCCTCTGGGCCGGCGTTTTCGTTCCCTCAAACTGTGGTTCGTCATCCGTCATTATGGGGTAGAGGGCTTGCGCTACCACGTCCGGCGCCACGTGGAACTGGCCCAGCAGTTTGCCCGTTGGGTTGCGGAATCCGATCAATTCGAACTGGCCGTGCCGCCGCCCTTGAATCTGGTCTGTTTCCGGCACAAAGGGGGAGAAGATCTCAACCGGCAAATCCTGGATCGCTTGAACCGAAACGGGACCCTCTACCTGACCCACACCACTCTCAACGGCCAGTACACGCTCAGGCTTTGTGTGGGACAGACCCACACCGAGGCTCGTCACGTTCACCAGGCCTGGGAATTGATTCGGGAAACAGCCACCCGCGTCGAAAAAACAAAGGATCGATAAGCTGGACTTTACGCCTGTTTCAAAATGAAATCTCCTGGAACCGTTAGGATTTCCCAATCCTCAGTCCTTTTCAGTACTGTTGTGCTGGTCATGCTGCTTGTAGCCTTCTCCCGGAATGACCGCTCAGAGGAGGCCGACAAGGGGGTTCGCTATACCGATATAACCGAATCGTCCAAAATCCACTTCCAGGCCCGCAATTCCGCCACACCCAACAAGTACCTGATTGAAACCATGATTGGAGGCGTGGGGGTTCTCGATTACGATGGAGATGGTTGGTTGGACATCTTTTTCACCAACGGAGCCAGGCTGAAAGATCCTCAGCCCGATGGAGAGGAACTCGACAAGTCAGCCCCCGAATTCTGGAACCGGCTGTACCGGAACAATCACGACGGAACTTTCACGGACGTTACAGAGAAGGCCGGTTTGAAAGGGAAAGGTTACGGCAACGGTGTGGCCGTAGGCGACTTCAACAATGACGGCTATCCCGACCTGCTGGTCACCAATTACGGCCCCTGCGTCCTGTACAAGAACAATGGGAATGGGACTTTCACAGATGTAACGTCGGAAGCGGGCTTGAAAACTGACGGATGGGCCACCAGTGCTCTCTTTTTTGACTACAACAAAGACGGGTTTGTGGACCTCTTCGTCTGCCGCTACCTGGAGTGGAATTTCGCTGGCAACCCTTACTGCGGCCAGCGAACCCCCGGGGGCCGGGCCTACTGCCATCCCGACAATTTCAAAGCGATCTCAAACTACCTCTTTAAGAACAACGGCAATGGGACATTCACGGACGTCAGTGTACCCAGCGGCATTAATTCGAAACCGGGATATGGCCTGGGGGTCTGCGCAGCGGACTTCAATAACGATGGTTGGCCCGACATTTACGTGGCCAACGATGCGTTTCCCCAATTTCTGTTCATTAACAACGGAAACGGGACGTTCACAGAGACCGGTACGCTGGCCGGGGTAGGCTATACCGACCAGGGCAATACTTTTTCCGGCATGGGAACTGACGCCCAAGACCTGGACGACGACGGGCACTTCGATATCATCACCACGGCTCTCTCCAATGAGACTTATGCCTATTTCCATAACAACGGCGACGGGACCTTTACCTTCGCCACCATGATGTCCAATCTCGGGGACCTCACACGGCTCTTCGGCGGCTGGGGGATGCACATTTACGACTACGACAATGACGGGCTCAAGGACCTCTACCTGGCCAACAGCCACGTCATGGATAACATTGAAAAGAACCAGCCTCACTTGACGTACCTGCAGAAGCCGCTCCTGCTGAAGAATGACGGGAAGCGTTTCGTCGACGTCTCCAGCGCCTCGGGGGAAGTCTTCTCCAAGATGTGGGCCAGCCGCGGCGCGGCCTTCGGGGACCTGGACAACGATGGTGACGTTGACGTGGTGGTTGCGAACCTGACCACCCCTGCCTACATTCTTCGCAATGACGGGGGCAACAAGAACAATTGGATTGGTCTGGATCTGCGCGGGACCAAGAGCAACCGGGACGGCATCGGGGCACGGATTGCATTAACGAGCGAAAGCGGCAAGGTGCAGTACTACCAAGTGACGACCGAATCCAGCTACCAGTCCGCCAACGACCGCCGGGTCTTTATTGGGATCGGAAAGGAAAAAAAGATCAAAGGAATCCGCATCTCCTGGCCCAGTGGCATCGAGCAGTTGTTAGCCAACCCTGAACCGCGCCAGATCTTGAAGGTCGAGGAAAAGGCCAGCAAAGCCGGTTAACCCAGCCAATAGTTGTCATGGGGGATCGGAACCGATCCCGTTATCAGAATGCTTCAGCTTGAAAGTAGTCATTACGGTGACGCTGCGTGCAGGGAGGCTTTCCGTAAATCCAGGATTCTGAGGTTCCACTTTGATCTGCCGCAGGGGATCCATCCGGAAGCCGGGCTTTGATACCCCGGCTTCCGTGGCTTGATACACATTGAGTTCCAAGCCTTTTGTCAACCCCTCATAGCGGACCACCGTCTGAACCGGGCTGGTTCCCAGATTCAGCAGATAGGTGGTCAGATTTCCAGCCGGACTTTGCATTGTCACAGTCAGAAGCTTCCCAGTGGTCGCGCCTGCCTCAAGAACTTCATCCTTCAATCGGCTGGAATACTTGCTCAGGAAACGGGTAATGATTCCATATCCATAATAAGCCACCGGCTCCGGGGTCACCTCCCGATAATATCGCTTTTTGGCAACGTCGAAGGATCGGACCAGTTGCCATTGCCCGTCCAGATCGCCGCGGTTCACGAAGCTCCAACGGTTGAAGGCGTCCACCCCGGAGCGGATGCCGCGGATGATGGTTTCCGCATTGGAAAGCGCGGCGGCCCGGGATTGCTCTTCCGCCAGCCCAGCTGCATATTCCCCATTTCACTGAGAAAGAACGGCTTGTTGTGGGCATGGGCCCAGGTTGCCCAGTGGGCCAGGGTTTCAGCTCCTTTGGCGTCCACGCCTTGGTAGGAGTGGATATCGTAAGCACCCACGTAGTCGTCAAAATCAATCTTGCTGGCGTCAAATGGAGAAAGGTCGGTCCAATCCGGTCCCGAAATCGGTATCTTCAGCTCGCGCCGGTCAAATTCTTCCCTCACCGCTCTCAGACCTGCCGTGAAGGGAACACAGGGATAAGATCCCGTGCTCCACCAGTAGCCCCAGGTGCCGCCGGGGGGTTCATTGGCGATGCAAACCCAGCGGATACAGCTGAAATTCTTCTTGTTTACCAGGTAGTGCACCAGGGTGGCCAGGCCATCGGCATAGTCCGGCAATGACCGGGGCACGCTGATCAGCGGATGAATCCCCGGATAAGCGTTCCATTCTACCTCGGTCCACATCTGTTGCAGGAAAACATCTGCCTTGTTTTGCTGGCACCAGGCAAGGATCTTGTAGAGGGTTTGCATTTCCTCATTCTCCCAGTCGAACTTGCCCTTTTCCGGCTCATACATTAACTGGGCGAGTTCCACACGCACCCAATTTAATCCGAGCCAGCTAGCATGCTGGTAGAGCTGCTGCCACGCTTTTACATTGGCCAGAGGGGGATTTCCCTGGAGTGCGCTGCCGCGCGCGTCGCCAGCCCGCGCGGGATAATCCCAATCGGGGTCCTTGTAGACCCCTTCCTTGCGAATGGCGTGCCACGAGGCTCCCAGGCCACCCTTCATGGTGTGGACCGGCGATTGGCTCTCTATCTTGACAGTCACCTGGGCCAGCAGCGGGAAGGAAGTCCAAGGAATCAGGCCGATCAGCAATAACGTTAACAGCAGCAGAATCCGCAAATAGGGTTTCATAGCAATCTCCTGTAAAGAGAGTACAAATTATTCACTGTGGAGGGCAACGACAGGGTCGACCCGAGTGGCATGGCGCGCGGGCAGGTAGCACGCCCATGAACCGACCAGCGCAAAGAAGAGCGTCACCGCAGTGTAAATGAAAGGGTCGATCGGGTGGACACCCCATAACAGCCCTGCAAAATGCCGGGACAATAAAAAGGCCAACAACACACCCAGGACAATCCCACTCAGGACTAATCTTAGTCCCTGGCGCATAACCATCCCGAGAATGGCGGCCGGCGTGGCCCCCAGGGCCATGCGCACGCCAATTTCCCGGGTCCTTTGGGCCACCACAAAGGCCAGCACCCCGTAGATTCCCAGTGCTGCCAAAAGCAGGGCCAGAATTCCCAGGACCAATAGGATTTGTGCAGCGATTCGTTGATTAACAACAGTAATCTCCATATGTTGGGTCATCGGCAGGGGATTAAAGAGATGAAAATTGGGATCGAGTGATTGGGTCAGTTTTTCCAGGCTTTTAATCATGCCGGCCGGATCCCCCGTACTTCGCACATAGAGGATTTGCCCGCCTCCGTGAACTTGGAGGAGATTGAAAAACATGAAAGGCAGAGAGGGTTCCTCCGGCAGGCTATACTTGGAGTTGCCGGCTACACCAATGACCTGAAAATTGCGCTTCCCCAAGAGGAGGTGGCGTCCGACGGCAATTTGACCCGGCCAAAGCCGCTGGGCCATGTTTTGGTTAATGAGGACCGCCCCCGGAGCCTGCTGGTCATCCGCTTCCGTAAAATCTCGCCCTTCCAGCAAGGGTATTCCCAATGTCTTAAAATAGTCCGGGGAGATGACGGCATAAGGGAATGCCATATTTTCGCCGGGCTTTGGTTGATACTGTTCCACCTCGATGTATGCGTCCTGAGTCCCTTGACGGCCAAGCAGTAGCCAATTACTGGAGCACGCACTCTCAACTGAGGGGATGGGTCGAACTGCTTCCAACAGACGACGATAGTAATTGCGTACTTCGACTTCCCCCACATCACCCGAAGAGACCCCCACAGGAGCCAGCAGGACATTTCGGGGATCAAACCCGAAATTGGCTTGCCGCGCATTTTGAAAGCTCTTGAGGCAGAGTCCCGCGCTGACCAGCAGCACTGTCGCCAGAGCTGTTTCAGCTACAACCAAGGCATCGCGTAAGCGCTGCTGACCACGAGTCGTGCCGGCAATACGCCCTTCTGTTTTCAGGGTTTCATGGCAGTTCTCACGACCCGAAAGCTGAAACGACGGAAGTAGCCCGAATAATATGCTGCTCAGGATGGCCAACAGCATGGCAAAGAGGAGGGCGTTAGTTTCCATTCGCAATTCTCTGAATATGGGAAGAAATGTGTGGGGAAGAAACCCAATCAAAAGGTTGATACCCTAGAAGGCCAGAATAGCGCCACCTAGTCCACCCAGCAGGCCCAACAGCAGAGTCTCGGTAAGCAATTGGCGTATTAACCGCAGGCGACTGGCCCCCATAGCCTGTCGGATGGCCAGTTCCCTATGACGGGTGGTAGCTTTAGCCAAAAGCAAATTGGCCAGGTTCGTCAAAATCAAAAGAAGCACCAGGGCGGTAACGACGATTAATATGAAAAATAGGCGGTTGAAAAAACCGGGACTGCCATAGGGAGACTGCCAGATGTGATAAAGCCGAAACGAGCAATCCCGGTTCGTATCGGGGTAGGCTTTTTCCAATTGACGACTGACAAGCTCGGTCATGGCCCGCGCCTGATTGAAACTGACACCGGGCTGCAACTTGGCCATGGCATAGAGCCATCGGCCATCGCGATCGTCGAGCGATCCATTCATTTTGAATTGCCGCTGAAAAACGGCAGGAACCCAGACATCAAAATGCAGTCCGCCGACTGTTCCATAAAAATCCGGCGGCGCGACCCCGACAATGTGGAAGCTTTGGCGGTTCAGTTGAACGGTTCGTTCGAGAATCTTGGGATCTGAACCAAAGAAGCGCTCCCAACACCGATAGCTAATCACGATTTCAGGATTTGCAGAAGGCTTGTCGGCTGAACCGGGATTAAAACTTCGACCCAAGACGGGCTTGACCTCCAGCACTTGAAACAAATTGCCCGTCGATGGCTGCGCCCAAATCCACTGTTGATGCTCCCCATCTTGAAGCCTTAACAGCCACTGTTGAGAACCCACGATGCCGGCGAAGATCTCCCGGTGCGCTGACAGGTCTTGAATCTCGGGATAAGAGAGACCATGCCTCTCCCCTGTCGGGTCTACGAAGGTGAAAACAGCCATGCCTTCACAATGTACTACCCCGGGCAAAGGACGAATCACCAGACTTTCCAGCCAACTGAAAACCACTGTGTTGGCCCCGACACCCACGGCGAGGGATAGGGCGGCAATCAATGAAAAGACTGGCGACTTCCAAAGCTGACGCCAGCCATAAACGATGTCTTGCCAGAATGTAAACATGATGCGCCTATTCTGAAACTCCAGCGTCTGCGTTGGAGCGCCCCGGGCCTGTGTTGATGTCTGGGCCTGCTTGATGGACCAACTCCTACTGGCATCTCCAGGCAGTCAATCGGCCGCGCGCAGTGAAACACACTCAGGATACAGCGTTAATTTAATCCCGACTGTCACCCTACCCCAGGGAATCTTAGTCAGGCCTGGAAAATAGTATCCCAGGACTGGGACAAGAGTCACCATGCGAAACAATTCGTGTAGACCTTGTGCAAGTTCCTCTCCACAACGATGGAAAACAAACCATTCTCTATAAGCAGGATGCACCGTGCGCCCTTGTTGAGGTTGGGAGAAACTGTCCGGTTTTGACACACCTTTGTCCGAGTCTGGAACCGCATGCTTTGTAGCTGGTGTTCGCCTGGCCCCCCCCGCCGCAGGTCCGTCTGTCACACGAAGATCGTTCCTGCGCCGATTTGCTGCGTCAACGCAGAAGGAACTGGGACCGATTTCCCCCCTGCATGGGTGGGGTAAAGGTCTTTAGGCCTGAGGGGGGGCCCTGTTCCGGCCTGCCCGGTTCTCTCGATGAAGGGACAACCCCCCGGCAGCCAAGGCTGCCGACCCCCTTTGCGAAGGGGGAATTGTACAAAAGCCTCTCACGCCCGCATGGTGGAGGCATCACGTAGCACGAAAAAGGGGCTGTGACGCCCTGAGCGGTCGCAGGTGTGAGATCCGGCAGGTCATACTCGTCCTCGTTCTCGTCAGCGTACTCAGAAAGCCCCCTGTCGAGGACGACACCAAGCACGACGGCGAGGGCGATTTTCAAAAGGGTCAGTCAAACGGCCCACGAAGTGAGCGAAAGGAGATACACCAGGGCAGAGCGAACGATTCCTGGCATGCGACGCCCAAGCTAGGGATTCAACCTGAACTCCACATAGTCACTATATTTCGTCACGACTCGATTCTCGTCCTTTGGGTCCTTCATTTCACCCAGGTAAAATTTCACTTTCATACTTTTCGAATCCAAGTCATAGAGCGAATGCCAGAGAGTCCGGGAAGTCGGCCATCGGGGACGGTAATCCGGCATCCAGGGTGTGACCTTGCTTTGAATCTCCTTGATCTCATCAATGCTGAAGGCCTTTCGCGCCAAGGTCAGAGACTTCAAAATGTTCAGTCGCTCGATGCTTTCTTGGGGTGCGTCTGACAAGTCGGGATTCGAGAGCAAGTGATTCGTGATGCACTGGATTCCGTCTCCATCCACAATATGAGACTGATTTCGATGCCGAGAAAATTCAAAGGCAAAGGATTTGCCTCCCCGGTCAGCGATCAGATAATGCAGCGAGAATTGTTGATAGTACTGCCTCAACCAGAGCACGCTCTCTCTGGCCTCATCCACGTTCTTGCAGTTATCAAGCAAATATCGCATGACCTGGAACTCGTTCAATCCGGCTTCAACGGAGGGTTCCATGGGATGACAGTCGTGGTTATTGGTTTCATCTCCCAAGACTGCTAAGCTCAGCCCTTCCGAATTGATTCCTTTAGTAATGCTGAGGATAATTCAGCTTGAAATACCGGTATTGCAGTTTGTTCCGAAGAGGGTCTGATGCCGCCATGATTTCAACGTGCAAAGACTTCGCAATTTGTGCGAGTCTCCTCCCGATCTCCCTGTTCGTCCCCTGAATCCGATAGTGCTGAACCAGCAAAAAATCATGTTCACTTCCGCCAATAACCCTGTGTTCAGAACTGGCTTGCCCAAAGGATGATTGGGTCAAGAGTGCTAAATAAATAGCA
>JBGPHY010000144.1:0-10635 GCA_041484625.1 Terriglobia bacterium
CCAGGTGACTCTCTATCATGACTCCGCAGATCCACTTTGATCCCTGACTCACTTGCTCGGCTAAGGACTTCACCACCAGCGGTTGCCGGCGGAAGTCCTTGCCGCTGTTGCCGTGACTGCAGTCCACCATAATCCGCGTGGAGATGTGGACCTTTTCCAGAGCCTTAGCCGTCGACAAGATACTCTGGGCTTCATAGTTGGAACGCGCCTGAGAACCGCGCAGGATGACATGGCAGGCGTCGTTGCCCCTGGTCGAAACCACAGCTGCAATCCCCTGCTTGGTGACCCCCAGGAAATGATGCGGATGCAGGGCGCAACGAATGGCATCCAGGGCGATTTGGATGTTTCCATCCGTACCATTCTTGAAACCCACCGGCACGGAAAGTCCCGAGGCCAATTCGCGATGGACCTGGCTTTCGGTGGTGCGGGCGCCGATGGCTCCCCAACAGATCAAGTCTGCAATGAATTGAGGGGTGATGGTGTCGAGCAACTCGGAACCCGCCGGCAGTCTCGATTGAGCCAGATCCAGAAGCAGTTTACGAGCCAGCCGCAGGCCGCTATTTATGTCAAAGCTGCCGTCGATTCTAGGATCGTTAATGAGGCCTTTCCAACCAACGCTCGTCCGAGGTTTCTCAAAGTAGACCCGCATGACGATAAACAGGTCATCGGAAAACCGGCTAACCTGTTGCTGCAAAAGTGCCCCGTACTCGAGCGCAGCTTGAGGATCGTGAATTGAACAGGGGCCGACCACCGCCAGCAGACGATTGTCTTTCCCTTTAATGATTTGAGTGGCAGTGTCTCGCGCATCAGCCACCACCTTCGAAGTCTTGCGGGTGCTGGGGAGTTCTTCCAGCAAGATCGCCGGCGGAATAAGCGGCCGTAACGTGTTGATTCTGAGATCGTCGGTCATCCGAAACATAGCTTTTCGAGATTTTCCATCCTCCAGGGAACGTTATGCGAGATTTGCACTATTAGGGCTAGAGCTTCTACCCACACGGCGCTACACTTCAGGCGGACAGACCAGCCACTAGAAACTATCAGAATACCCGACTTGGCCTCAGGGTGTCGATCTTTTCCCCGATGCTCTTGGAGGGGGGCAGGCGGCTCACACAGCCGCCCTTCAACCCTTTTGGCTGAGAACTGACTCGTTACCTCTCGGGCATTGTGCCAGATCAGAGGTCTACCGGGCCGGACTCTTTAACAGAGTAAGGGGACACCGGACTAGGGAAGGCGTTCTATGACTTCTTTTTTCCCCATGGGATCGATATCGAACGTCACGGAGTGGATAAACCCGCTCTCGGCTCCGCGCACTCTGGCTAGGGCCCGGTAATATTCGAAGTAAGGAAACGGAGAGATTCCACCGCGGATAAACTCGTACTTTTTCACGGCGGTCTCCCACTTTTCCATGGAACTCGAGACATCGACATAGACATAGGGGGAGAGCCCCTCTTTGTCTTCCCAGTTTTCAGTGAAGTAAATCCCTCTGACCCCGGAGAATGGCGGATGAGCAGTCACAACTCCGGCGAGCGAGGCCAACAGTTCGGCATCCACGGTGATGGCACTGGCGGCCACATGATCTTTATGAATGCTGTGCCTCCAATGTGTAATTAACAGGGAAGGACGGACTTGCCGGATGATATCAGCCACGTAACGGCGCGCCTGTTCGTCATTGGGGAGTTCACCATCTTTGTAAGGCCCGAAGATCACCTCAGCACCAAGAGCCGCGGCGGCGGCACGGGCTTCAGCCTGTTTCTGCCGGCCGTATTCTCCAGGAGAGAGTCGCGGGTTACCCCCTTCTCCTAAGGTCAGATGAAGCATTACTACGCGATCTCCGAGTTGCGCCTGCTTGGCCAGTACCGCACCACAGGAGATTTCCATGTCCCCGGCGTGAGCACCCACCGCCAGCACGGTGCGGTGGGGTTGGTAGTCGTTCTGGGCCAGACCTGCGATAAGCAGGCTAAGAAATAGCGCAAGGGTTACAGATGTGCGAATCAATGTGCGCAAACCCATGTGTCCTCCGAAAGCTTTCCCGGGGTGAGGCGGCGCGCCGCGCCGTTTCACACCAGGCTAATCTCCAGCATCGCAGAGCGGTTCAAACCGCTTCGCGGTTCGCCGAATTGAAATGTCCAAACCCCTGGTAACCACGAAGTGGTTCCCTTCCTCAGCCGAGGGTAGGCGCGATTAGCGCCTACCCTCGGAACCAATCAATCCTGATGAACCCAACCCCGGCGGGGTTGGATACAACCCTTTCAGGGTTGCTTTCCCCTTTTGTCCATCATTCCGAGGGTTGGTCGGCCATGGGACCGACCAACCCTCGGCTGTTAATTCAGAACCGCTTCGCGGTTCCAAATGTCCAAACTCCAGAGCACCGTAAAGCGGCGCATCAGGCTCACCTCCTGCACCCCGCGATCGGGGTGCAAATTCTAAACCGACGCGCTTCTGTCCTGGGGGAGCACGATTGAGTATTGTGCTTCGGCGCTGACCGCTACCCCACCCCAGGCCAATCTCCTACACCGCAAAGCGGCGCATCCACAATAGAGCTTGTCATGTGCCGATTTGGCACGCTACCGCGGATGAAAATGGGGTTCGGAGTTCCGCCTTCAGGCGCTGCCGGCTAAAGCCGGAACTCCAAACTGCGGCTATTTTCATAGAGGGACGGAATCGTGGAAATGGCATTCAGCTTTCCGATTCCTTTCCCACCGTCTTCATTCTTCGCGCAGCAAACATCTGGATCAGCGCGATGCCGAAGGCATTGACGACCACCAGCGTCAGCGCCAGACGCAGGCCCCGGGCGGCAGAGATTTGCCCGACGGCCCAGGGCATGGTCATTCCGCCACCGAGCGCGATGGTAAAGAGAATTCCAAAGGCCGTGCCCGACTTCTCCGCAAAGCGGCTCCCCGCCATGCCGAGTGTGGTCGGGAAAATTCCGGAGATGCATAGCCCGATAGCGATGACTGCCACCGGGATGAGCTGCTCCGCAGTGGTTAGCAAGAGAAAGGTCATGGAGCCTGCCACACCCAAGGCACTGAGCAGAACCAGGGTGGAGCCCGATAGAACCAGCAGCAACCGGCTCAGGATGAGCCGTGCCAGCATGATGGCCCCCCAATAGGCAGCCAGCAAGTAAGAGGCTGTCGTAATTGTAATCCCCAGGATGGAGTTCAGATAAGTGGTGAGGTAACCGCCGATGACGAATTCATTGCCTGATTGGAAGAAAAGCAGGAATCCCAACAACAGCAGCAATGGCGTCTTGGCCAGTTGACCAACCTCAGACCAACGGATGCGTCCTTCCTGCTTGGGCATCGGATAGACCGGGATACAACATGAAACCACCAGAAGCACACAGAGTCCGGTTCCCAGGTACAGAATCCCTCGCAATCCGAGCGTCTTGCGCATGACCCCGAGACAAAAGGGAAGAGAAAGAGCTCCAAACCCGAAGAAAACTCCCAAGAGATTCAGAGCGGAGTTCTTCCTGGCCGGATCTGCATGGAGATCAGCCACCAGCGTATTGGTGGCTCCATTCAGGCAGCCACCAGCTCCGCCAAGCAAAAATATGCTTCCCAAGAGCCATCTGTAAGAGAGGGCATTGGCGATGAGAAGCAGCGCCAGTCCAGTCCCGGTCGCTCCGGCCAACAAAACCCCTTTCATGCCGGCTCGATCCATCATGGGCCCCAGAACCGGCATCGCCGCCAGCATGGCAAAATTCATCAGAAGAAAAAGGTTCCCAACATTCGAGAGGGTGAGATGAAGGCTCGCCGAAAGAAGTGGAAGGATGGCCCCCAGTAAAGCCATCACAATTCCGAAGACGAAGATCCCAAAACAAGCAACAGGCATGAGCAGTTTGGTCTTCATGTCATACCTATCGGCTGAACAGGGCTCGAGAAAAGGCAACAAAGACCTGCTGGTTGTGGTCCTTCTCAATTCCGGGAACGTTGGGGGAAACATAGGTGGGCGGATGGATGCCCCGGGCGGCCAATCGGGCTCCAACTTCCGCGACCAGCGACATGGCGATGAATACCGATGCCACCGTTGAACCGGCTGCTACCTTCTCGGGCCATCCCACGTCGACCTGCGAATCTTCGGGGGCAACGCAATTATCAATGGGAATGTCGGAGGCGTCGGCCAGCTTGTTTCCGGTAGAATGAGTGGGCCGGGCTAGTTGATAGTTGGCCAATGAGGAAACGCTCACAACCGTGAGTCCTTTCTTCCTGGCCTCTAAGGCCATCTCAATAGGGGCCGCGTTCAGTCCCCCGTGGGAAAAGACGAGCAGGCAATCTCCTGCCACGAGGGGATAGCTCTGGAGGAAGACCTCTGCGTAACCTTCTTTGCGCTCCAGCCAGAGAAGTTCCCGGGCTCCTCCTGGTCCAATGACGTTGAACCACATCAAGCGCGGGTCGTAGAGCGGGAAAAAGCCGACAAAGCTGCCGTAACGCGGAAAGACGTCCAGGACCGGAATGACGGAATGGCCGCTGCCAAACAGGTAAACTCGTTTCCCTGCTGCAATGGCACTGGCCATGACGTCTCCGGCCTGTCTGATCTTTTCCATTTGTGTGGAACGGATCTGGTTTAG
Source organism: Terriglobia bacterium (assembly GCA_041484625.1). Taxonomy (GTDB): domain Bacteria; phylum Acidobacteriota; class Terriglobia; order Versatilivoradales; family Versatilivoraceae; genus JBGPHY01. The sequence continues at coordinate 4,568 of JBGPHY010000144.1, forward strand.
AACTTCGACAATCTTCTGGTAGTACACCTCTGCAGACATTGAGTTTTCTCCTTTTTCATTGCCTCTATTGCTGCAAAAAGACCAATCGGACGGCCCCCAGCAATCCCGCGTCCTCTCCCAGATGGCTCAATTCTATCCGGGTCTTTTTCATGGCCACGGGTTGTGCCCATTCTGCCGCTTCCCGTCGCAGGGGCTCCAAAAGGAGGTCAGCGGCCTGCATCAGGCCTCCGCCCAGGACCACCATATCGGGGTTGAGGACACTGATGACATTGGCCACTCCCATTCCCAGGTAGCGCGCCACTTCCTCGAGCACCTCGACCGCAAGTGCATCTCCCTGCCGAGCCGCTTCCACGACCATTTTCGTGGAAAGACGATTCAATTGACCGGATACCAATTTCTGCAGCAGCGACGATCGCCCGGCGCGGAGTTGCCCGGAAGCTTTTCTGGCCACAGCAGGACCAGCACTCTCGGCCTCCAAGCAACCGATCTGGCGATAGATCTCTTTCATGGTCGGATCGACCGCAAACCAGCCGATGGCCCCGGCGATCCCGTGGGCTCCGCTGTAGAGTTTGCCGCCAGCCATGATCCCCAGGCCGATTCCTGTTCCGACCGCCATAAACACCACATCGTTTAATCCCCGGCCAGCCCCCAACCATTGTTCACCCAGCACGTAGCCTGAGCGATCGCTTTCAATAATTACTGGCCGCGATAGCCTCGACTCCAGGGTTTCCCGCAGGGGAATCTGCTCATTTCCCCAGAGGTTGGGGGCCCAGGCCAAGCCGGTGGTCGGATCGTAGATTCCCGGGACCACCACTCCGATACCGATTATTTGACTATCGGCAGACTGGACCTGATCCAGGGCTTCGATAACGGTCCTGGAGATCTGCTCACAGGACTGGACGGAAGTCTCCTTCTCCACGGGGGATATCCGTTTGAAGAGGACGGTCCCGCCACAGTCCGCCACGCACACGGCCAGTTTGGTCCCCCCCAGGTCTACTCCCACGGCAAGAGGAGGAGAGGGGGTGGAAACGTTTAGCGTCATTTGTGAATCAGTATACTGAGTAAAAGGCGAATTACCTGGCCGTGATCCGCAGGATCCAGACGTCGTTAGCGGCCAAGAGTTTTTTGAAAACCAGATACTCACCTTCCAGTGAGAAGCGCGGTTGTTCGCTGGTCCACAGATCGATGGCTTGAACTTCTCCGGCAGGCCGCTGGAGCCGGACGGTCGGTTCACTGGGGTTGGTTCCATGGTTGAAGACGAACACCAGGGTGTCCTTGCCGTTGATCATCCTCCGGACTTCAACGGGCGAATGGGTGGGGCCCGCATCGACCTTCACGGGATAAGTTACCCCGGCCCACTCCATCAATCCAGTGAAGAACCGGGCCAGCTTTGGATCGCGTTTGCTCTCATAAAAAGTCCCGAGAAAAGTCCCCACCGTCAGGCTTTTCCCCCTGCCGAAACTGGATGCAATCACGGCCGGCGCCCCCCCGGGGAACCTGGCAATCACACGGGCAGCAGAAGAGATGGGTTCGAGAGTCTCCTCGTAGCCGCCACCTTCCAGCTTGTCGCCTGGCTCAAGCCCGGGGATACTGGAATCCGCCGACAGAATCTCGAGGGTGGTTCGGCCACTGGCCGTTCGCTGGATCGCCGTCTCGCGGCAACCCGTCACTTCGTGGAGACCGAAGCCCGGGATGATCTCCTTGGCCCAGCCCCGCTCGTCGTTCCAGGCCAGGCGGGCTTCGCTCACCAGGGTTCCTCCCTGGTTCACATACTCTTTGAGAGCCTTCGCTGCAGCTTCAGAAATCATCAGCGGATAGGGCAGAAAGATCAGCTTGTAGCGGCGGCCCCGCTCGGCAATCTGGTTAATGTGCAGGAAGTCGACGGGCACATTGGACGGAAAGAGGGCCCGGTAAATGCCCAGCATGGAGTTCCGTTCGATTCCTTCAAACTCGCTCTGACCGCCGGCTGCCCAGGGAAGGCGGCGCCCCCCCACCAGGTAGGACAAGGGATTGTAGATAATGGCCACTTCGGCGGCGGCCGGCTGAGCCTCCAGGAACAACTTCTGGTTCTGATCCACAGTCCGGGCGATTTTGCCGGCCATGCGGGCGCGTTCGGTGATGGTCCCATCCAGGTTGATCAGGCCGAATCCTCCCGATTCGTATCCGGAACTCATAGGATACCAGGCATAGACGTTGACGGCCTTGGCGCCCCGGGCCAGTGCGCTCCACATCCAGACACTGACGTCCTGTGGAGTCACAGTGGAACTGATGCTCAATGCCACTGTCCCGAACCCGCCCTGCAATTCGCCGATCCAGAAGCCGGGAGTGCGGCTATAACAAGCGGAACGGCTGAAATCCAACAGGGCCCCTCGCCAGGCTTCATCCCGTCCCACCGGGTAGGTATGCTTGGGATAAAACGAGGTACCCCAATAGTCCACCTGCTGGGCCATCAGCCAGTCATCCGGATTCCCATCCCCATCCAGAGGGTGAGTGAAGAGCGAGGGCGCGGCGGCATGGCTGGTGGCGACGCGGTCAGGAAGAACCGACTTGACAGCCAGGTACCTGGCCCGAAGGTCTTCCGCCAGCTTATCGATGATGAAGTAGCGCCAATCGGTGTAGTCCGTGTAGGAGAGAATAGTACTGAGGCGGGGAGGTTCGATATTGTCCCAACTGCCAAAGCGGCGATACCAGGCCGAATTCAGCCCATCCAGAGTGCTGTACTTCTTCTTGAGCCATTCCCGGAAACGGGCTACGGTGTAAGGACAAAAGCAGTACTCCGGTGCAGGAAGATAGGTGACTGATGCCCAGTTGATCACATGCGGCTCACTCCAAAGGTCCCATCCCAGGAAAGCCTTCCGCGTCTTGACCCGCTGGGCCAGGGTAGAGAAGAAATTCAACATCGCCTTCCGCACACCGGGATGGTCGAAACAGAACCCCGGAGCAGACTCAGAGCGCATTTTGGCTCCGCTGATATCGACAAACTGCGAGTCGGGGAACTTGCGTCCAACCCAATCGGGAGCGGAATCCATGTATACCTGGATCACCACCCGCAAACCGACCTCTTCGGCCAGCTCGGCCATGACGTCGATGGTATCCAGATTAAAATGGCCTTCCACGGGCTCGGCCGAAGCCCAGTCGATCCAACATCGGACGGTGTTGAACCCCAGCTGGCGAATCTGCCGGAGATCAGCCCTCCAGAGTTCCCGCTTCTCCCTGGGATTGGTTTCCAACATGGGAGCCCGCGCCTTGCCGCCGCCATACCAGACGGCCACGGGCAGGAAATCGTCCGCCGCGGCAGGAGCGGTCGCCGGCAGTGAAGCCGATAACACCAGGACGAACAAAAGCAGGTAGAAAGCGCCGCGTACTGGTCGCATCAGGGAACCTCCTTCTGTGCAAGTCTCCAATCGTTTTCCCCGGCCAAGGAAGGGTTTTCGCGAGGGGGGAATCGGAGAGAAATCCAGCCTCCTGCGAAGGAGAGTCTCTCGCTGAAACGATTCCCCCCGATCCGGATAAGGCTAGCGATTATTAGTTCATAACGGGGAGGAGAATTCAAGAAACTTCCCGAAGATCAGAACTGATGGCGGGCCTGCTTGACGTCCACCCGGAAATCTGATCCTTCAATCCGGATGACTTTGCACATTTCATACAGGCGGGAACGCAACCGGGCTCCAATTCGATCCGTCAGCGTTTCTTCCCCGGCAATACGGGTTCCATCACTGAGCTTCGTCCGTTCACCCTGGCCGTCCTCAAAATTGGTAGTGATCAGGGTCGTCAGCTTCTGGTTGTAGCGCGAGTTGATGATGTAGGCAAAAGTATCGCGAACCCATTCGGTGGGACGCTCGGCCCCCAGGTCGTCCAGCACGAGGACTTCCGAGGCGAGCACGGGATCGAGGATCTGCATTTCAGAAGTGTGGGAAATGGGGTTATAGGAATTCTGGATCTTCTTGAGAAGATCACGAAAGTCCGAGAACAGCCCTTTGGCGTAATGCCTCTGGATGAGCTCCCGCAGAATAGAAACGGCCAGATGAGTCTTGCCGACGCCGCACGGTCCAAAAATCAGCAGACCGCAGTCCACGGTGGGGTAGTCTTCGACATAGCGCAAGGCGGCGGCCTTAACCAGCGCCAACTTCTCCGTAATGGGATTGAAATTCTCGAAGGAACAGGCCTCGTAGCGGGGTGGCACAGCGGCCGCCTCGATGAGCCGTTCCACCCTGCTCTTCTGGAAACAGTCACAGCGGACCACGGCTTCGCGGTCCTCGACCAGGAGGTGCTTCCAGCCGCTGCCGCGGCAGACAGGACACGACACCATACTTTCCATAAGTGGATTCTATTACAGATAGAGAACCGGCAAAAAGGAAAAGTTCTTAACAGAAATCCTTCACTGGGGAGACTGCCTCTTGAAGCGGATGATCCTGGAAGGGGGAGAGGGCACCAAGGCATTCTCCATTTTTTCATGGTACCGGGAAGAAACCTGGGAGAATTCTTTGCGGATCATTTCGATAAAACGATTGAACTCATCCTGCATGGCCGTCATTTTGTCGCGCATGTTCAAAATGACTTCCACCCCAGCCAGATTCACTCCCAGGTCGCGGGTCAACGATAGGATCAATTCCAGCCGCACCAGGTCTTCATCGGTGTAGAGGCGGGTATTGCCATCGGAACGTGAGGGCTTCAACAAACCCTGGCGCTCATAAAGACGCAGAGTCTGGGGGTGGATGTTGTAAGTTTGGGCCACGTTGCTGATCATGTGCGCGGCCTTGCTTCGTTTCTTCATAGACTCATTGGAGAATGTTTTTTCGGGGGTCCTCCGGATTCAACCGTGCAAATTCTTTGAGCAGTTCCTTGCTGCGCTCGTCAGCGATCCTGGGGAGCACGATTTTCACTTCCACGAACTGATCCCCTCGCGTGGCCGCGCGCAACGAAGGTGCTCCCTTTTCCCTCAGGCGAAATTTCTGCCCGCTTTGAGTCCCCGGCGGGATCTTGACCACGGCCCGTCCTTCGACAGTAGGGACCTCGATTTTGGCCCCCAGCGCGGCTTCTGACACTGTGATGGGCACCTTGCAGTAGATATTGTCGCCAACCCTTTCAAAAAAAGGATGCCCAGCCACCGTGGCGACAATATAGAGGTCTCCGGGGGGCGCGCCGTGGATACCGGCATTTCCTTTTGCGGCAAAGCGGATGCGTGAACCTGTTTGAACTCCTGCAGGGATCTTGATTTCCAGGTTCTCCGTTTTCTGAACACGGCCTTCTGCCCCGCATCGGCTGCACTTCCGGCCGATTTCACCGCGCCCTCCGCACTGCGGACAAGTGGAACTGAATTGCAGTCTGCCGCTCGACTGTCCCACTTTGCCGGATCCCCGGCAACCGGGACAAGTCCTGCTGCCGGTACCGGACTGCCCTTTTCCGGAGCAATCGGGGCAGACCTCCTGGCGGGTATAGCTGATCCGGGATTGCAGGCCCTTGAGCGCTTCGTTGAAGCCAAGGGAGATCTGGTACTCCAGGTCTTCTCCTTTTTGGGATTGAGTGGGTCGGGATTCTCCACCGACGAAAATCTGTGAGAAGATGTCAGAAAACCCGGACGTTCCAAAATTGGAAAAATCGAAACCGGAAAAGTCAAACCCGGCCCCCGAAGGGCCAGCCCCTGGATGGAAGTTCTCGGAGTAGGTCCCGTAGTTGTCGTAGATCTCGCGTTTTTTGGGGTCGCTCAGCACATCGTAAGCTTCGGAGATTTTCTTGAACCGCTCTTCCGCCTGTTTATCTCCGGGATTCACGTCAGGGTGATACTTCCGAGCCAGCTTGCGATAAGCTTTCTTGATCTCCGCCACCGGAGCGTCGCGCTTCACGTTGAGAACTTTGTAGTAATCATCTTTGGTCATGACTCAGGCATGAGGTGACCACCCGGCTCTTACCGGAAGTCCCTCAGCCAATCCCTCGATTCCGTGACTCTTATTTCCTGTTGACTTCCACTTTGATGGAACTGCGGCCTGGTGACTTCTTGGGAAGCGCCACTGTCAATACTCCATCGGCCATTTTGGCCTTGATGCCGGCAGACTCCACGGCATCGGGCA
>JBGPHY010000145.1:0-10629 GCA_041484625.1 Terriglobia bacterium
ATGACTCGGCCGACGGGATTGGATACAGGGATCGCCGGCGTCGAAAGCCATCCGGTTCCCGCGGAAAAAATTAAGCTGGAGTTGCCCGGTCGTGATGAGGAGATTGAAAACTACCTCACCGCTATTGAAGCCTTGAGCAAAGTAGAGATTCCCATGATATCCTACAACATCCCGTATGCTTAGGGCATGAGGGGGCAGGCGGCGGCCGAACGTTGCGTAGGGCAATGAAAAAGGAGGAATCCATGGCAGCGAAATCAGAAGTCACACGTCGGGACATTCTCAAGTCGAGTGTCAGGACCGCAGCGGGGCTGAGTGTGCTCCGAGGAATCACGATCCTCACTCGACCGGAACAAGTATTTGGAGCCAGCGATCGCGTGCGGGTGGCCGTCTGCGGCTTGCACGGACGCGGTAAGGATCACCTGGCAGGCTTTTCCCGGCTGCCCAATGTGGAGATTGCGGCCCTTTGTGATGTCGATGAGGGCGTATTAACACAGTGCCTCGCAGCAAGAGAGGGTCGCGGCTTGGCCAAACCTCAAACCTTTGTCGACGTCCGAAAGCTTCTCGAGGACAAGTCCATCGACGCCATCTCCATTGCCACACCCAACCACTGGCATTCATTAATGGCTATCTGGGCCTGCCAGGCGGGAAAGGATGTCTACATCGAGAAGCCCTGCTCACACAATTTTTGGGAGGGCCGGCAACTGGTGCGTGCCGCCCAGAAGTACAACCGCATCGTTCAACATGGCACGCAGATCCGCTCGTCCTCCGGCGTCAGGGAAGCGGTACAGAAAATTCACGATGGGCTGATTGGCGATGTCTATTTGGCGCGCGGACTGTGCTTTAAGTGGCGCGACACGATCGGGCACGCACCCGTTGAGCCTGTTCCTACCGGGGTTCACTATGATTTGTGGAGTGGCCCGGCACCTCTGAAGCCGTTCACCCGCAACCGGTTTCATTACAACTGGCACTGGATCTGGGAGACGGGCAACGGGGATTTCGGCAACCAGGGGGTCCATCAGGTGGACCTGGCACGCTGGGGACTGGGCGTGAAGTTTCCCAATCGAGTTTCAGCCGTGGGTGGACACTTCATGTTTGATGATGACCAGGAGACACCGAACACGCTCAACTGCGTGTTTCAGTTCGATCTGCCTGACGGCAAACGCAAGATGATGGAGTTTGAAGTCAGGCATTGGATTACCAACCACGAGGCCGGAATCGGGCAGGGTCGCATGTCGGAGGGCCACAACACGGTAGGAAACGTTTTTTACGGCTCTAAGGGATACCTCAGCACCGGCGACGAGGACGCCAGTGGTTACAAGACCTGGTTGGGACGTGCCCAGCAGCCTGGACCTCAAGGGCATGCCGGAGGCGACCATTACGGCAACTTCATCGAAGGCGTTCGCAATCGGGCGAAAGAGAGTATCAACGCACCGATCGAGGAAGGGCACATTTCCTGCACCCTCGTCCACTTGGCAAATGCCTCGTACCGACTGGGGCGATCTCTCCGCTTCGATCCAGCAACGGAACAAGTGATAGGAGATGACGAGGCCAATCGCCTCCTGCACGACACTGACCGAGGGTATCGCGCACCTTTTGTGATACCGGAAGAAGTTTGATCCTGCGAGCTGGAAGCTGATTGATCCCGAAATCATAGGATCCCGAGTGCAAGCTCCTGGATTTGCAGTCCCATCTGAGGCATCCGGGTCCGGCGTATTGGATTGGCATCCCTGTCCCCTCTGGCGGAATCTGGCGAGCTCAAGGGCTCAGTCGTCCCAAGGTGTTTTTCAACCAAGAGTCTTCTCATTTTGAAATTCTTTAACCAGGGCGTCGACCTGCGCCTTGTTCTTGTCCATTACCAAGTCGGTTCCTTCAATATTCTTGGCCACGACGAAAGTCGGGCGAGGCTTGGGGAACCCCACCAACTCATTCAAGTAATCATTCAGTTCAGCAAGCATGGCCATGACCTTGCGGAGTTTTTGCGTGTTGATGTCCTGAAACTGGAGGGAATTCATCGTCGCGTAAAGGCCATCCTGCACCTTCCGTAGTTTGGTGTCCGCTGCATTTAAGCCACTCAGGTCCCCGCCAGCCATGATTTTTGCCAAATCCTGCAGGACGCCGTCGACGCCGGCCACACATTGCTCCAGGCCGTTGAGGGCTTCGATGGCTCCTTCCTCCGCCATCTTGTTGATGCTGTCTAACTGACCGATCACTTTTCCGCTTTCCATGGGGAAGTATCATCTCCTCTCAGGCCAATGTTGCCTGGAGCTAGTCAACACGAAGATGGAAGAATCGATGTGATCTTCTCCTTCAATGTTTCTGGGGTAAAGGGTTTGACGATATAGTTGTTTACTCCGGCCTTTAATGCTTCCAGGACTTCCTCTTTGGACGAATTGGTTGTAATCATCAGGATGGGGATTTTCTTCAGGTTTTACTCTCCGCGAACCATCTGAACCAGCTCCAGCCCGGAGACTTCAGGCATGTTCCAGTCTGTCAGGATCAGGTCCGCACCCCTCTGTGACAGGGCTTCGAAAGCTTTCTTCCCGTTTTCTGCCTCGACGATCTCCTTAAATCCCAACCGTTTCAAGCTGTTGATGATGATCTTGCGGGTGGTCAAGGAGTCGTCCACAACCATTATCCTCAATTCAGGATTTCTCTCCGGGCTCAAGGGGACTGGCACTACGTTTTGATCGGCTTTTCTGCTTAGGAGGTTTAATCCAGATCTTACTGAACAGCTTCAAAAAGAATGGCATCCAGCCCAGAAATTGCGCTTTCTAATATCAAACAGAATGAAGGACTACAGGCTAATGTCACAAAATGAAATGAAGTTTTGCAGAGAAATTACGAAAACTAACTTGGGCCTTATCGGACATCTCGTAGGGTTCATAGTCGATGAAAGAACTGAAGATATCCCGCAAAACAGACTCGGCCCCTGGGAAATGCCTATTGTCATCAGACTCAGTCTTCTCCTTAGAGGATGCTCCGGAAAGGATGGGCCAGGTCGAAGCCAACGATCTGCCAGGATTGGCCCGCCTGCATGGAATGCTGAGCGATCTGTCTAGCAGTTCCTCCTTGTCTCCTGCGGTCGCTGAGCTTGTCAATCAATCGGCTCAAAAGATCAAAGATCTCATTCTGGAAGAGAACCCAGATCCTGTTACGGCCCTGGTTGCGGCCAGTCGGTTACTGGAGGCAGCCATCAAAGCCCGGGACGCTCCGTCAGCGGAAAGGCCCCAGTACCCGCCACCAGAGAAAGCGGCGGCGATTGACGCGGTCTGCACTATCCCTGCGCCCGAGGACAGTAAGATCGAACAACCCATCGCTTCCTTTGTACTATCCTCCTCTTTTCCGCCTCCGGCTACCGAGAGTGATGTTTCTGAACTACTTCCGCCCGATGCCGACCGTGACTTGATTGCCAGCTTCGTCACCGAATCGCGAGAAAACCTGGAAAGCGCCGAAGCTTCCTTGCTCACGATGGAGACGGATCCGAACAACCTGGAAGCCGTCAATACCGTCTTTCGGGCCTTTCATACCCTGAAAGGCACCTCCGGATTTCTCGGGCTGACCCGCATCAATCAACTGGCGCATCGGGCTGAATCCCTTCTGAGCCGGATACGTGACCGTGAAATCCGCTGCACCGGGGGATATGCCGACTTGGCCCTGCGCTCGGCCGACCTGCTCAATGAGCTGGTTCAGTCGGTACAGAACGTTCTGGGCGGGGAAACCATGTCGAAGCCGGACGGCTACAATGAGTTGATGAGGGTTCTGGCTGATCCGGAAGCTGCTGGCGTCAACGGGGATCCCAGTGAGGCCCCCGTGCCGCATTTGCGGGTGGGAGACATTCTGGTGGCAGGTGGGAAAGCCAGCCGCGAGGAAGTGGAGAGTGCGGCTGCGTCTCAAGGCCGGCACAAGATTGGAGAAGCTTTGCTCATGTCGCGCGTCAGCTCGGTCACCGATCTGGTCCAAGCCTTGCGAACCCAACGCCGCATGGATGGCGGTGAGCGTACGGCCGATTCGACGGTACGGGTGCGCACAGACCGTCTGGATCGCTTGATCGACATGGTCGGCGAGCTAGTCATTGCCCAATCCATCGTCGCCCAGGACGAAACAGTCCTCGAAAGCAGCCACCTCAGTCTGTTAGGCAAAGTCGCTCATGCCGGCAAGATTGTCCGCGAGCTGCAAGACCTCAGCATGTCCATGCGCATGGTACCGCTGAAGGCCACCTTCCAGAAGATGGCTCGCCTCGTGCGTGACTTGGCTCACAAGAGCGGCAAGCGAGTGGAATTCCTGACCCAGGGCGAAGACACTGAGATCGCCCGCAACATGGTCGACTTCATCGGTGATGCGTTGGTGCACATGATCCGCAATGCGATCGATCACGGTATCGAAACGCCTGAAGTGCGCGCGAGCCACGGCAAGTCCGGGACAGGAACAATGCGCCTCGCGGCTTATCATGCCGGAGGCAGCGTCGTGGTGGAACTGGCCGATGACGGCAAAGGGCTCGATCGCGACAAGATTCTGAAAAAGGCTCTCGAGAAAGGGCTGCTCAGCTCCGATAAGGCCTTGTCGGAAAGCGAGGTCTTCAGTCTCATCTGTGCTCCAGGAATTTCCACTGCCGAGCAGATCACTGATGTTTCCGGCCGAGGCGTGGGGATGGATGTGGTTCACCGCAACATCGAGGCCTTGCGGGGCCGAATTGAAATAGCCTCTCAACCAGGACAAGGGACTACCTTCACTCTCCGTCTGCCTCTGATGGTGGCCGTTACGGATGGCATGCTGGTCCGCGTGGGCCCATAACGCTAAATCATCCCCCCTGACAATATCCACTTGAGCTTTCGCTCCGCGGCTTTCGCCTTATGAGCTGATGTCCATCTCTTAATTCCCCCTTTTGTTAATTCCTGCTTGCCGAAGAGTACCGGATTGATGAAAATAAATCTCCGGCCAGGAGTCCTCTCTTGAACCTCTCTTCCATAGGCCGGCAGGTCGAAAACTCCCCACAATCCCTGCTCTGGAAATGAGGAGAAACCATGCACCATCGAAGACTCTTCCTGTTGGCGGCAGTTGCTGGAACGTTCCTGACTGGCACGCTGCATGGAAAGAATCCGGAAGTGGAAGCCCAAGGGTCAAAGGCCTCGGCGCAGGATTCAGCTGTTCAGAAACCCTTCTACCCTGAAGCTCGACGGGTTGCCCAGGAAGATGATTATCATGGAACCAGAGTCAAAGACCCCTACCGCTGGCTCGAAGACCTCGACTCTCCTGAGACCAAAGCTTGGGTAGAAGCTGAAAACAAACTCACCTTCAGCTTTCTGGAAAAAATTCCTGAGCGGACTTCAATTCGGGAGCGGCTAACCAAACTTTGGAATTATGAACGATACGGCCTTCCATTCCGGGAAGGAGGTCGCTATTTCTATACTCGGAATGATGGCCTCCAGAACCAGAGTGTCCTGTACACGCAGGCTTCCTTAAACGGAAAACCCGTGGTGCTACTGGATCCCAATAAACTCTCCAGCGACGGCATGGTTGCTCTGGCCGGCTACTCCGTGAGCCGAGACGGAAGGTACCTCTCCTATGGGCTGGCGGTCTCCGGGTCCGACTGGAACGAATGGAAGGTGCGGGACATTGAAACAGGCAAGGACCTCCCGGACAAGATCCAGTGGATCAAATTCTCCGGTGCCTCCTGGACAAAGGATGGGCGGGGGTTCTTCTACAGCCGTTTCCCTGAGCCAAAGGCCGGGGCCAGCATGGTCGAAGCCAACTATTATCAGAAGCTGTACTACCATCGACTAGGGACGCCGCAAACCGAAGATAACCTTGTTTATGAGCGCCCGGACCAGAAAGAATGGGGATTTTCAGGTGATGTCACCGAAGATAGCCATTACCTGATCATTCACGTCTCGGTGGGAACCGAAGTCAAGAACCGCGTGTATTACAGGGATCTTCGTGGAAAGAATGCGCAGGTGATTACTCTCCTGGATGATTTTGATGCCGCCTATACCTTTATTGGGAACGACGGTCCGCTTTTCTGGTTTCAGACCGACCTTGATGCGCCGCGTGGAAAGATCATAACCATCGATACGAGGCGGCCACAGCGGATCGCCTGGAGAGTCCTTGTACCGGAATCCGCAGAAACCCTGCAAGGTGCTTTGGTGGTCAACAACAAGATGATTGCCACGTACCTGAAGGACGCTCATACCTCGGTGAAGATATTCAGCCTGGAGGGTCGTTTGATTCGCGAAGTGGAATTGCCAGGGATCGGCAGCGCCTTTGGTTTTGGAGGAAAGCGCAAGGAGCGCGAGACATTTTATGTGTTTAGTGGATTCACAACGCCGGCCACTATCTACCGTTACGATTTGGCTGCTGGCAAGAGCGTGGTTTTCAAGCAACCCAAGGCCGACTTCAACTCCGGGGACTACGAAACCCGGCAAATCTTCTTCACCAGCAAAGATGGCACTCGAGTCCCGATGTTCATCACGTTCAAGAAGGGTCTCAAACTGAACGGATACAATCCCACGCTGTTGTATGGCTATGGAGGTTTCAACGTCAGCCTCACTCCCTACTTCTCGGTGGGCGATTTGGTGTGGATGGAGATGGGCGGCGTTTATGCAGTGCCTAACTTGCGGGGAGGTGGCGAATACGGAGAAGCGTGGCATCAGGCCGGCACAAAGCTGAAGAAACAGAATGTGTTCGACGATTTTATTGCTGCGGCCGAATGGTTGATCGACAACAAGTACACATGCCCCTCCAGACTTGCCATCCAGGGGGGAAGCAACGGCGGTTTGCTGGTTGGAGCGGCGTTAACTCAACGTCCCGACCTCTTCGGTGCTACCCTTCCCGCGGTGGGGGTGATGGATATGCTGCGCTTCCAGAGATTCACGGCCGGGTGGGCCTGGGTGTCGGACTTCGGCTCCTCGGGCAACCCCGATGAATTTACGGCACTTTATTCGTACTCCCCGCTTCACAACATCAAGCCGGGGACAAGATATCCTGCGACCCTGATTACGACGGCCGATCACGACGACCGTGTCGTCCCCTGCCACAGTTTCAAGTTCGCTGCTGCACTGCAGGCCGCTCAAGGCGGTCCGGCGCCGGTCCTGATCCGTATTGAAACTAAGGCAGGACACGGGGCGGGCAAACCGCTCTCTAAGTCCATCGAGGAAATTGCCGATCTTTGGGCCTTCCTTGTTCAGGAACTGAAGCTTTAACCATGCTCGACGATCCAGCGTCTGTGTCCACAAGCGACAGCTTTATCGCCCGCAAGAAGTGGCTGACGACCAATGCGACCGTGTGCCTGGTTGAGGACACGCAGGGACGGCTTTTATGCCATGCCCGCGTGGTGCTGCTGCTTACCCGCTAAAGCCTTGACGCGGTAGCAGGCCAGGCGAGGTGGGCTCTCCCAAGGAGACATCTATGAGGCTATCCCGTATTGGACACGGTGTAGTCTTCAGTGATTCGGGCATTCTGTTTCTGCTCGCAGTCTCCCGGATCCTCCTGCACACGCTTACGAACGGCCAGTACGGATTTCATCGTTCGAATGGGCCGCACGGATGGTTTCCTGATCAATCAACTCTGGAAAAGCGCCAATCCCGTGACCGTCCCGCTGTGGATGGCAGGGTTGCTCTTCTATTTCAAGGCGCCCAAGGGAAAGCGGTACCACCCGCTGGGGTGGATGTCTGTCGTCCCTTCGCAGACCCTGATCGTGGTCGGCATGCCGCGCGAATTTGTTGAGTACTCCTTCGAGTCATGCGAACTGAGTGGTCATGTCACGAATCGGTACGGGGTCAGGAACAGTACAATCGGAGATTATTCGGAAATCTTTGTGTGCCGGCGGCTACGGAAGCCCTGGCCAGAATTCTGGAAGCAATTCAAGTACTACGGCTAGCAACCCCGTAGGGTAGAAGAGACGTGCCGCCCCGCGTCCCCAATCGGAAACTCAAGCCGTATTCGGAACACGGCGTAGTACAACTTTCGCGATTCCTGAGACGGGAGAGCGGTTTAATAATCTCAATTAGGGGAATTCCCCCTCGCCAGCCCTTGTCACGGTGTGGTCCGGTCGAGCAGACGCGGCGCGGCGCGCCCATTTTCCGAAAAAGTTATTGTTTGCCGGCCCACATGGATGTCTTGGCCGGACTTATCAATCTCGGGTTCCTTTTCTCCCTCTCCCAGCGGCGCCAAAACCACGAGAAACTCAATCTGCCGCGCGGGTTCGGGGGCTGAGATGCGCAGGCTCAAGGGATCATCGACGTTGATATTCTCCCCCCACCTCCTTCACCACAGTCATACCAGCGCCGGCTGGAGAAAGTACTTTCCCGACCAAGCGCGAACGGCTTCCTTGGATGAGGAAGCCGGCTGGTATCAGTGTAACCTTCCCCCCGGGTTGAAGCATAAAGTCATAGCTCTGCGGAGTGGATGTCCGCGCCCTATCGCGAACTATGACCGAGCCCCATTTTCCGCTGAATCCATTGGGACGGATCAGCACTAATTCCCTGACGACTGACTCCGCTCCCTCATAACATTTCGTGGCGTCCGAACGCCACCACAGTAAGCCCTTTTCGTCTAATGCGTCGGTAATCACGCCCACGCTATCGTCCGCAAACCGCTGGTGTCTGCCGCCGATGACAAGGCAATTATGCCCCCAGGTGCCGGTGCTGAAATAGATCGTACTCTTGTTGAAATAGCCCGGCCCGACCCTCCCGTAGCCATAGTCCCTCAGAAGCCAGTCGCCACCTGCGTTTAACAGGAAATTGTTTACGTCGAGATGGGAGTGAGAGACGTCAGCCTTGCCACTTCGCAGGTGGAGTGTCAGGGCATCCCGCTGCCAGCTTGTCCTACCGCCGGCAAACCCGGTCTGGCGGAAAACATGCGATAAAGGCTGATTTATTGGGAGACGCTCGGGCACTGCAGAATCGTACCAGAGCAACCCCCAGCAAGTGGCGTCGATGTCCGGCCGGTCCGGCAGAGATTCAGCCAGCCACTGGGTCAACGGATTCCGGTACTCGGAAGCAAGGCGGAGCATGATCGTGCGAATGGCATGCCAGTCTGTTGTCTTGCCGTCACCGAAATTGGCAATCTGGGGGATCTCCGGCCCGGCCATGTAAAGGCGGAATAGGGGGGTGTTCCGAAAGTAGGGTGACCCGAAATAGTTCTCGGCGGCGTACGGTTTGACTGCTTCGACAAATCGGATAAGCGCTTCCATTCCGTAGCCCCAGTAAGGCAGGCCTTCTTCATAGGCACCCTCATCCGCAAGTTCCCCGACAATGTGACGGCCGCCCCAGAGCGCCTTGGCTAACCAGGTGCCGGCAGATGGTTCGTCGCCAGCCACGGCTATGGCCGTGACGGCCAGCGCCTGGTAACCATTCCAGGCGTGATTCTGCCGCCAGGCTTGTTTCCACCAACCACGGTCGTTGATCCCTTCCGCTGCTTCGTAAAGGATCCGGCCGTGTTCTCTCAGAGTCTTGAGCAAACTTGCCCGATCTGCTTTTGACCAGCGTGAGTAAAGCCAATCGTAGGCAATTGAAATCCCGAAGAGCTGATGCTTGGCGGCGAGCCCGGTGTTCTCGAAGATTCCGGCTCCCCACAGCGGATACGTCCCGGGCTTTAAGGCCCACTTCCGGACAAGCTCAAAATATTTCGGATCATCGTCCAGGAGGGCAACCAGGGCCATGCCGGGGAGCTGGTAACCATAGGTACGCTGCCAGAGCATTTCATCATTCATTGTGCCTGGCCTGGTCTCATCCCCGCCCACCTGGGGTGGCTTATATTCGGGCGGCTCCTCCTTCAGTGCTGCATCCACGGCTGCTTTGAGCTTCTCCCACCTCGCGCGGTGAGTAGTCCTGATGGCACGACGCAAGTGCTCAAATCCCTCCTGTGAAGAAAACAAACGCGGATGTCCCACTGCCACTATTCGCCCCGTCAGCTGGTCCGGGCTATATTCTTCGGGATCAAAGGTCGAGCCCATGAGTGTGCCTTGAGATATCAGGATGACGACCAGGGCTAACAAAGGGATGATGCTCATTCTCGCTATCCTCCATAGAATATAGAATACGGATGCACGTCCGGCCGGCGCGGGTAAGCGGCGGAACAAGGCGCGATTCTTGAGGCCGCCCAGAGGCAAGGTAAGCAATACAGAGCGACATTAATAACCCAACTCCCAAAAGGGTGCAATCAAAAGTGACGTACATTCTTAAGCGGTCGGCACGACCCCCTAAAGCGAAGTCACGCAAAACTGTCCCAGTACTAATATCTATGGATAAAAACCTTGGTTTTCTGGTCGCATCGGTTATAATTTAGTTAATTATCAAGATTAAACGAAACCTTTTAACTTGTTGGTCTCTTGCTTTGCTTTCGAAACGGAAGAAGGCAAGAGGAGAACGACTATTCCGCTTTTGATTTTGCGGAGGAGGTTTATTATGAAACAAAGGGAAATAGAAAAACCTGTTGCAATGGCGTCTGGAACAGGTGCCGCGCCTGCGAAGACCAAACCCTCGTACAATAAAATGCCGGGCGAAAAAATGAAATCCGAAGGTGGTATGCCGTCGCTTACTTCTCCCGCCGCCAAGGGAACTTCGGATGTCGTCACGACTAAAGGCAAAGGCATGCCGTCCCATGGCATGGCTGCTGCAGCTCCTGTCCGAGCCC
>JBGPHY010000146.1:0-10622 GCA_041484625.1 Terriglobia bacterium
CAGGAATAGCCTCTGAGTGCGGTGTGTGTCGCCATAACTCCGTGCGGCAGCAAATTCAAGCTGGTAACGCGGGCGCCGCGCTCCGTTGTGGCGCTTCTTTCCGACATTGAAAAGCCGCGGACCTCGAAATCAGGTCTGCCCTACAACTAATGGAGAACATTTTCATCCCCGGTGGCACGGCAAACTGGCGCATGTCCCACTCTTATACAGGTCGGATTTTTCGGCTGTAGAGCTTTATTGTGCAACAAAATGCGAACCCGGGAAAGCCTGAGGAAAACCGGAATAAGGTACTTCGATCTGCCAGGCGACCGATTGGTTACAGTCAACGTCAAGGGTTATCCATGTGGCATCATGATCTGTTATGACGGCGATTTCCCGGAGATGACCCGTGCCTATGGGAATCTATTTCTTCTCCAATTCCTCCGCCAACATCAGCCGAGCCTTTTCCCAGTTTTCGGGATTGTGGTTCCAGTCACCTTTCTCGCCGTACTGTTTCCTGGTTTTGTGCAAAGCACTGAACAAGACGGTTTGGGAAATCCGTTCGGCCTTGGTTCGCCCGGTTTCTCCCCGTTCCGATAAGAGGCGCAGGTATTCATAATCTTGCGAGCCGCGACGAAACGACTTTAGACGGATGCTGGCGATGGGCTCTGGAACACCCGGCTTGGCGGGATAACACAGGTAGCCTGTGCCATTGAGCGTCTTGCCTGGATCGGTGGTTGAATCCGGATCCAACCAGGGGTCTTTGGACTGTCCGTAGTACATGAATTCCCAGTAGACGCATCCCTGCAGACCATATCTCCAGGCAATCCAAGGCCAGGTTCGAAATCCAATCCCCTCTTCATCAATGTGAACAGCGCCGACACTGGGCTCCCGGTTCTGATAGAACCAGGCTTCTTCGTAATGGGGAGGTTTCGAGCGCGGGAGGAGCACATCAAAATTGGTTCGTCGAAAGTCTCCTGTGCAGCACCAGATGTCCACGACATCACCCAGCTGGCGAATGATCTTTGTAGTGTCCCACCCCTCTATGAACTGACCTATGGTGTTCAGCTGGTTCAGATCGGTTCGATATTTCAGAGTGCGAGTCTTACTGAGTTTGAGCAAATCGCCATAATAGCGGATCTGATTGAAGGCCCTCTCGGTCTTGGGCTCATCCATACCCTGGTAGAAAACAATGAGCTTTGTCTTGGCCCAGCCCTGGTCATGAAAGTGCTTCTCAAAATCTTGGAACATCGCGATCATGGCCTGATTGTAGCGATCTGTCTGAGCATATTTCCCGTCCATCGGCCAGGCGTGACCCTCCAGCACCTCAAAGGGCAGGATCATATGGACTAGCGGCATCCTTTCTCCTGGCCCTACGTATCCATACTTTGAGGTAAAGGCTTCGCCGGTCAGGTACTTCGCCATGTCCCGATCATAGTCTTCCCAGAGAGCATGCATCTCGCGGCCTTCCCCTTCGACCTTGGGTGCAAAATAAAGTTCACTGACCGTCAATCGGTGCTTCTGAGCCATCTGGTAGTAGCGCAACTTAGTTTCCGGGCCTCGAAGTGAAATCCCGCCGTAATTGTTCAGATCGGCGGCAAGATAGAATTTGTCTGATAGCGTAAAGTCGTAGACCCGAAGCTGAAGATTCAGCTCCTTTTTGAATTTGCGGGCTTGAATCCGAACCTTTCCACGATACAGCCCTGTTTGAGCGGATTCGGGGACATAGATGTCGACCCAAAATGCCTGGTTCTTTTGCCCGGGAACGCGATTCAGCTTATCGGGAACGTGGAAGGGCTGACCATAGCCACCTCCCGAGAGGGTCGGGATGAGCGCATCCGGATACCAGCCTAAGCCCAAAGTATGACCGGCACTGGCAGTGGTCTCGTCGGTGGTTTTTTGGGTGATCTGGACATACCATTCACGGAAGACATTCACATGGCTTTGGGAGGAGATGGCGCTCTTCGTCTTGGAATGTTTTAGATCGCTGACAACTACCTGGATATCGCTGAGCGCTGCTGCCTCCAGTACAATTTGGAATGCCACGACCTCGTTGCGACCCGCAAAGAGACGAACGAGATTTTGTGGCCGATCCCACACCGAGTTTTGATCCCGATAGTTGCCCTTTAGATCCTGATCATAGACTGTGTTGTCCTCATAAGCCTTGTTGGTCTGGGGATTGATGCGGACACAGTCGCCAATGGCCCAAATGTCAATCGGTGATTTGGCAGGCGAAGCAAGAACGGCAGACGGCAGAAGACAAAAACCGAATGGTAGAACGAGAAAGCTGCAGAGGGCCGTCACGACGAGACTGTGCTCCAGTCCTTGCTTACGCAACTCTCTCGACCGAAGATCGACTTCGAGAAACCCAAATCGCAGGATTCGTGATGCTTGGGCTGGTCTCTCCACGAGAGGAGGCCCCCTACTTTGCCGGAAGTCTACCATATCAAGAAACCCGAAATGTTCGCCACATTCGCCTACCTGGCATGGAACGGAGAACAACTGGAGTATTCCCTGGCGGGTCATCCCGCTATCCTGCACTATCATGCCGCCACGAAGGAAATCTCCGAACTCTCATCCCCCAATCTGCCGCTGGGATTGTTTGACCAGCAACAGTTTCTGAGCGGGTTGGTGCCGTTCGCTCCTGGTGATCTGTTCCTGCTGCTCACGGATGGTTTGCTCGAGGTCGCGGACATCAAAGATGAGGAGTTTGGGTTGGCCGGCGTCAGGGGCGTCATGTCCAAACATGCCGGCAACCCCATCGACGCCATCTTCCAGGAGATTCTGGAAACTGCCAACCATCACGGACACGCGGCTGATGACAAGTCGATGCTACTGATCCGCTGCCACGTTAGCGCCCCCTACTTTTGATGGGAGCGCTTGTAAAAGCCCGCAGAAAAGTCATACAACGACCGCTCCCGCCACACTGCCTGGCGCAGGTGTTCCAGCACTCCTTGCTTATCGACTTCGCTCCGTTCCTGGCCGAGCTTGAACTTTCCTTCCAGAGCCTCTATTTGCATTTCGAACCCAACGATACCGCCCATCAACGAGGACACGTAACTGTCCGGAAGCTTCGAAAAATCGTAGCCGGAGCCTTGATAGCTCTCGAATTTGTCAATCAACCTGGCGAGCAAATCGTGTAAGGCGGTCTTCTCTGTGATCGCCGAAGGCCGGCCCGTGGCGTGAACGACGGCGAAGTTCCACGTCGGCACGACGTCCGTCTTGGCATACCAGGTCGGCGAAATGTAGCCGTGCGGGCCGCGGAACACGATCACGCCAGTATGGCGGCCATCGAAGGTCTGGCTCTGCGGATTTTGCCGCGAGATGTGCCCGGAAATCTTGCCGTACGCCCCCGCCGTGCGGTCCAGAATCACCGGAATATGTGTGATCCGCAGTGTCGGCGAAGAAGTGACGAGTTCGACGAACGAATACTCGTCCATGAAGTCGTGAAGGATTTGGCGATCCTCCACCACTTGCGCCTGGGGAATGTACAAGGTCGAATCGATTCCTGCCGCCTCCGGCGCTCGCAAACTGGAACCGCCGGCGGCCAGGGCGGCCAGCATCTTTCGTCTGTTAATTTTCATGCTTGTTTTTAGGAATCGTGCAGCTTGGAATTACGAATCCACATGCGCCGACACGAAGCGTCACGTTCACTCGCTAAGTCTTTCATCGCACAATTGAAGATACGAAGCTTGCGGCCCATGGCGGTAGGGTGTCTTCCTGCGAATGGAGGATGTCCGTTCCGCCTGTCGTCACGCAGTCCTCAACCCGGGACACGTCCCTTCCACCGCAGCCACCATCTCATGCAATGGTGGCCGAAGTCCACTGGCTCGCAATACATGAGCGGGCACCCCCCGACAATGCACTGGATACCCCGGACCTCACATTCCCGGACCGCTGCGTCGGCCACACTCCCTTTGCCAAAGGAGCGGTGGAACCAGACCTGGTTGACTTGACGTTCGCTGCACTGACGCACCAGCTCGATCGCCAAGTCGGGGTGGGTGGCGACCACGACGCCGTCAATGAGGCCGGGAATGGAAGCGAGGTCGGGATAACAACTTGCACCTTCGACCATCGAGGCATTTGGATTGATCGGGAATACCTCATACCCGGAGTCGCGTAGCTTGCGGAAAACTGCGTTACCTGCGTGACCCCGTCGTCTTGATACACCTGCAACGGCTATTCGTCTTCCGCGAAGAAATTTGGCTACACGCTCAGGTACCTTCATCATATGGTGTGAGTTTACCAGAACCCAGGTGGCTAGCGTCAATTAGAATACCAATTTTCAGCAATGGAACTGAAACGACCGGCTGATATATACTGTGGGCTATCCGTTCACACTTAATAACTCCAAACCGAAGGATTCCGCCTTTGAAGAGGGGCTCAAATGAAAAGAATGTTTTTCTCTCTGATGCTGATCGGGGCGCTTCTATGGGGAGCGTGCAATCAAACCCGCAAAGAGGCGATTAAAGCAGAAGCAGAATCTCTGAAAGCTTGTGAAGAAGTGATCAAGCAGGGATTTCGACCGATTGCCGATTCCCGGGAAAAAAGATTCTCGGGCAAGGTCCAGGAGGCCACCGCTTTGTGCCGTGGGGGCGAGAGGGCCTTACAATTCAAAGCTGCGCCCTGGGTGGATTGGGCCAATTACTGGGCTACCGGTGACGCCGCCTCGAAAGCCCCGGAATTCGTCAAACAGGCCGGGCATTTGGGCCCCAATGGCCGAGGGATCGATGGTGCTCTCCTGGATCTGGAGTACCAACGGATCGAATTGATCAGGTTCAATCTTTTTGACAACAACACCTACGAGGACTATGTCAAGGGCCGGAATGGCGTAGGAGGCCCCGCCCTGAAGACCTGGAAGGAGATGCGATTGCCCCCGGGCCATTCCTTTTATCGGGACGTGGGCGGAGACCGAGACCAGCTCTGCAAAGGGGAGTTGATCCGCTACCGTACGGTGACCGGGATCTGCAACGATATCCGCAATCCGCTCATGGGTTCAACCAATCAATTGTTTGCAAGAAACATGGAGTTTGACACGACTTTTCCCGATCTGGGAAGGACCCAGTTTACGAGAAATCGCCATGGGGAGCGATTGGGTCTCCTGAAGCCGGACCCGCAGGTCATCAGCAGGAGACTATTCACTCGAAAGCAGTCTCATCCTGACACTTGCCGCGATGGATATGGATTGCCCGGGTTTTCGAAAGATGCAGATTGTGACTATAAGAAGGCGCCATTCTTCAACGTCCTTGCGGCATTCTGGATTCAGTTCATGACCCACGACTGGTTCTCCCATCTTGAAGAAGGGCATAACCAATCCGGGTATATGAAGGTCGGTTGCACAACTCAATTGGTCAACAACGTCGAAAAACCACTGACGGATCAGGACATCAGGCAACTGGGATGCCGCCCCGACGACCAGGTGGATAAAGCCTATATTGCAGAAGATACCGAACCGGGGAGGTTCACCCACGCTGGTAAAGAGTTTCTCAAGAGAGCACCAAAGACCACCCGGAATACGGTGACTGCCTGGTGGGACGCTTCCCAGCTCTACGGCTATGATGAACGATCACGAAGGAGGGTAAAACGGGATCCGAACGACCGTGCAAAACTACTCGTAAGACCGATAGGAGGCAGGGCGGGTGAGGGAGAGAAACTGGGGTACCTGCCGTCATTTGAATCATCCGACCCGATCAACCCGGAATGGTCGGGCCAGGAGGCAACCGGTTTCCCGGATAACTGGAGCATCGGGCTGAGCTTTTACCATAACGTGTTTGCCCGCGAGCACAATGCGTTTGTTGATGAATTCCGGAAACAAGCCGGCACAACACCGGGCGAAGATAGCGGCCTGAGGGACCCCGCCAGGCCGGATCAGGTCATCCGCTACAAAGATGTTTCGGCTGACGAGTTATTTGAAGTCGCCAGGCTGGTGTTGTCTGCCGAAATCGCCAAGATCCACACGACCGAATGGACCACACAATTGCTCTATGACGAGCCGTTGTACCGGGGAATGAATGCCAATTGGAGCGGCCTGCTGGGTGAGGGAAGGAGTGCGGTCGAACCCGTGGCGGCCGCCCTCGAACACATCGTCGTCAACAACTTTGGCAAATCACCTGATGTGAAGAAGGCGACCCAGTGGTATTCAGTTTTCGCATCCGGCCCGGGTATTTTCGGCCTGGGTAGCAAGATCTATCAAGATGATCCTTGGTTTGCGAGGCCGGATGCAAACAAGAAAGGCCTATGGGATCTCCGCAACCCGGACCATGTGAATGGCGGGGTCAACCATTTCGGGTCACCCTTCAATTTTCCCGAAGAATTCATCACCGTGTACCGGTTGCATCCACTCGTTCCGGATTTGATCGAATACCGCGAATGGGACCAAGAACCGAACAAAATCATGAACAAGATTCCAGTTGTCGAAACGTTCCGCGGCAAGGCGACCGAGGCCATGAGATCCAGGGGGCTAGCGAATTGGGCGCTCAGCCTGGGACGCCAGCGCCTGGGGCTTCTGTCCTTACAGAACCATCCGCGATTTCTCCAGAACTTGAAGATGTCCCGCTTGAAAAGCAAGACGCAGCAGATCGATGTCGCGGCGCTGGATCTCATCCGGGATCGAGAACGCGGGGTTCCTCGGTTTAACGAGTTTCGTCGGCAGTACGGCCTCAAGCAACTGACCAGCTTCAATGATTTTGTGGATACACACCTGCCTCAGGGCTCACCGGCCCAGCGCGAGCAGGAGGAATTGGTGAAGACCTTGAGAGAAGTCTATGGGCAGCATAGGTGTGATGCCTCCAAGCTGATTACCGACGCTCAAGTGAACGAGGATGGCTCGCCCATCAATGATTGTCTGGATCACCCCAACGGCAGTCTGGTCGACAACATCGAGGATGTCGACACCGTGGTGGGGTGGCTGGCCGAATCGACGCGGCCGCATGGATTTGCCATTTCTGAGACCCAGTTTGTCGTTTTCATCCTCAATGCCTCTCGACGCTTGTTCAGCGACCGCTTCTTTACTTCCAGCTTTCGCCCGGAGTTTTACACACACTTCGGCGTCAATTGGGTGAATAATAACGGTCCAGGACCAAGGATGATGGAAAAGGGAATGCCCAACGGTCACGAACAACCCGTGTCTCCCCTGAAAAGGGTTCTGCTCAGGACCATGCCGGAGTTGGCGGGGGAACTTCAGGATGTCGTGAATGTGTTCGATCCTTGGGCCAGAGATCGAGGGGAATATTACAGCTTGGAATGGAAGCCTCGTCGCGGCGCCGAATCCGACGAAGCTTTTGCCAGCAAATGATCCCTTTCACATCAACAAGCAAAACTTGGAATCAATAGGCCTGCTTTCGGATTTCCGGAATGTTGAGATTCTGGGAGTCGGGTATGGCGAACTGATCACGTCGGGCGGGGCCGAAATCGTGTGCTCCATTTTGGCAGGGAAGGGGTCGGTCTCATCGTGGTCGGCCGCGGCACGGGCTGGCTCGCGGTAGCTCGCTCGATCTCGTCCAGGGCTCTCTTTGGCCCGATCGAACATCTGATAATTCCTGGAGGGGACTAAGGATGAGACGTGTATCTTTGTTGTTGTTGTGCCTATTCTGTCTGTCGACGGCCGCCGCCCGGGCACAAAACGCCTGGACTCCGGAGATTTCACAGCAGGTTCAGGGGATTGGCGATGTCGTCCCCTCTCCGGATGGGCGACTCGTCGCCTTTACCCAAACCCGTGCGGCCGTTGAGGCCGAAAGAAGTGAATGGGTTTCGCAGATCTTCCTGGGACGAGTTGATAGTGCCCAACCGACTCAGCTCACACGGGGGGAGGTGGGAGCGATATCCCCTTCCTTTTCTCCAGACGGGCGCTTTGTCTATTTCCTCTCGGGCCGGTCGGGAAAGCAGAACCTGTGGCGCCTCCCGGTGGATGGGGGAGAGGCGGAGAAGCTTACGGATTGGAAAGGGGACCTGGACGGATACAAGGTTTCTCGCAATGGGCAGTGGATTGCGCTGGTTGGCTCGGAACCTTCCGAGAAAGAAGAGAAGGCCAGAAAAGAAAAGCGGGACTGGCGCGTGGTGGATGAAGAACCCAGGGTCAGTAATATTTGGCTGATTCCCGCAGAAGCTGGCGCCGACGGCCAGCGGCCAGTCCGCCGCTTGCTGCGCGCTTCCTATCATGTCACCAATATTGATTGGTCGCCGGACTCGCGGATGATCGCCCTGGAACACCAACCGGACCCCAGCCAGGACTCCTGGACCCGAAGCGACCTATCCGAGGTGGAAGTGTCCAGCGGCACCTTGCGGGTGCTGGCGGCAACCAGCGCCGCGGAAGGAGAGCCACAGTACTCCCCTGACGGCCGATTCCTGGCATATATGCGTACTCCCGATCCGGCACGATGGGCGGGTGAGGAGCAAATCTTGCTTCTCCCGCTTGGAGGGGGCGCTTCCCGGGTAGTTCCGACCAGCTTCGACGAGGGGCCATCGATTGCGGGGCTCTTTAACGAGTTTCACCCTGCCCTGATACCGAGAAAAGCGATGGGAGTGGTTCTTGGTTGGTTCTCCGACTCAACGCGCTTATTGTTTGCGGGGGACAAAGGTACGCGGTCCTTGCTATATGCAGTCTCCGTGGAGGGGCGGGTCACGCTTGTCCACTCGCCTGAGAAAGGCGTCGTGAGTGGTGCCAGGCTAAACGCAAGTGGGACGAGCGTGGGCTTTTCGCAGGAGAGTCCTGAGAAACCTCCAGAGGCTTTTGTCATGACGTTGCCAACGAGCGCTCCAAACCGGGTCAGCGCGGCGAACGCCGATTTGCCAAAACTGCCTTTGGGGATCACCAGCAGAACCCGGTGGAAGGCGCGGGACGGCCTGGAAATTGAGGGCTTGTTGACCCTACCCCCAGGTTATGAGTCCGGGAAAAGGGTTCCACTCATTGTGATCATTCACGGGGGGCCGATGAGCGGTTTTCATGAGAGTTTCATTGGAAACCATGGTATCTACCCATTGGCCAGCCTTGCGGCCAAAGGATACGCCATCTTGCGACCGAATATTCGCGGATCGGGAGGCTATGGGAGTAAATTCCGCTTTGCCAACCTGAATGATTGGGGGGGCAAAGACTTTGAGGATTTAATGGCCGGCGTCGATCATGTCATTTCCTTGGGTGTGGCCGACCCCGAGCGGATGGCCGTGATGGGTTGGAGCTATGGGGGCTACATGACCAGTTGGGTCATCACGCAAACGAAAAGGTTCAAGGCAGCGGTAGTCGGCGCCGGGGTCACCAACCTGTGGAGCTTTGCCGGTACGACCGACATCCCTGGTTTCTTACCGGATTATTTTTCTGCTGAGCCCTGGGACAACTTCCAGACTTACTACCAACACTCCCCTATGGCGCATGTGAAAGGAGTCTCGACGCCCACTCTCATCCTGCACGGTGAAGCGGATCTTCGAGTACCGATTTCACAGGGGTGCGAATTGTACAATGCATTGAAGCGGCAGGGAGTAAAGGTGAAAATGGTAACCTATCCCAGGATGGCGCACGGCCCCGGCGATCCCAAGTTCGAGTTGGACATCATGCACCGCAACCTGGAATGGGTCGAGCCTTATTTGCGCTGAAGTAGAAGGGAAGCCTGAGCAGAAGGTTCGAGTGCCGAATAGAACCTGATCCTCTCCAGATAATGAACCCACGAGGAGCCTGAATGAAAAGGAGAACCCTGATTCTTGCCGTGCTTCTGGTTCTTCCCGTGTTTGATGGCATTTCAGCGCCACAGACCATCCTCTGGAATGAAGGCATCAGCCTGATCCCTTATCCCCAGGAGGTAAGTCTGGAGGGAGATGATTACGTATTTGAAGCAGAGGTCACCATTGCAGTGGATCCTGACTCTTCAGAGGCCGACAGGTTCGCCGCAGCTGATCTGGCTGCACGGCTCAAAGAGGACGTGGGTGTTGAGGCCAGAGTGGGGAGTTCACTCGGCGCCACATCCGTCTTGCTCACTCGTACGGATGCGCCGGGCAGAGTGGGGAAGCAGGGCTACGAATTAACGGTGACCAGGAGCCGGATTACCGTGAGGGCCAACGGCGAAGAGGGCCTTTTTTACGGCACGCGGACGTTGCTGCAGATCGTGCAGCCAAGCCCTCGAGGGCCGATCATCCAAGGTATGAGAATCACGGACTGGCCGGACATCCCTGAACGGGCAGTCCACTACGATACGAAACATCACCAGGACAAAGCCGAATATGTGCGGGAATTCATCCGCACTCTAGCCGACTACAAAATCAACCGACTGGTCTGGGAATGGGAAGACAAGTTTGCCTATAGGAGTCAATCGGAGATGGTTCAGCGGTCAGAGCTGCAAAAGGAAGAGATGCGGCGCGCTCTGAACATCTGCCGGCTGAATCTTCAGCGCCAAGTCAGGCATCGTTACGATTTTGAGATATTCTCCACTACCGCTGAACTGATCGCCCATACGGCCCGGACCTATCTGGCCCTCTCAGCGCTGGAAAATGCTATCGCCGAAGCCCATCGTCAGCGCTTTGTCAGTCACCAATCGGCTTATGCGGCATTTGAGAAGACGTCAGGAATTTTAGAAACCAACCTGAAAGACCGTGACAAAGTTTTTGACGAACTGGTTCAGGTTTGGGAGAAGACTCGTTTGCCAAAGGGGTACTCTACA
>JBGPHY010000147.1:0-10580 GCA_041484625.1 Terriglobia bacterium
CACTCCCTCGGGCTCTTGTACTCGGCCTTCACCTACTATACCGGGTTTAAAGTCAACTCGGGCGAGTACAAGGTAATGGGGTTGGCCCCTTACGGAGAACCGAAATATGTCAAGGGTATTTACGATCACTTGATTGATCTTAAACCGGACGGAACTTTCCGGATGAATATGGACTATTTCAACTATTGCACCGGCCTGACCATGACGAATAGCAAATTTGATGCGCTCTTCGGTGGTCCTCCGCGACAACCGGAAGCTCCGTTGACGCAGCGCGAGATGGACCTGGCCCGTTCCATCCAGGAGGTCACAGAAGAAGTCATGCTGCGTATTGCGCGGACATTGCACCGCGAAACCGGGATGGAAAATCTCTGCCTTGCGGGCGGTGTGGCTTTGAATTGTGTGGGCAATGGACGAATCCTGCGGGATGGACCATTCAAGGGGATCTGGATTCAGCCGGCGGCCGGCGATGCCGGAGGCGCAGTCGGGGGAGCCTTGGCCGCCTGGCATCTGTTGGATGAACAGCCGCGCGAGAAGGTCGAAGAGGACGATGCAATGCAGGGGAGTTACCTGGGCCCGGCTTTTTCGAACGAGGAGATCGAACGCGATCTGAAAACAAAGGCCATCCCGTACGTACGATTAGAAGATAAGGCGCTCTTCGAGCGCGTGGCTACGGATTTGGCTTCCGGGAAAGTGATTGGGTGGGTCCAGGGGCGCATGGAGTTCGGACCGCGAGCTCTCGGGGGGCGGAGTATTCTTGGAGACGCACGCAATCAGAAAATGCAATCGGTGATGAACCTCAAAATTAAGTACCGCGAGTCATTCCGCCCGTTCGCCCCGTCGGTGCTCAGGGAGCGGGTGTCGGACTACTTTGATCTTGAGGCGGATAGCCCTTACATGCTGTTGGTCGCGCCGGTCCGTGAGAAGCATCGGAAACCCATAACCACAGAGGGAAAGAGTCTGTGGGGGATCGATCTGCTGAATGTGCCGAGGTCGGACATTCCCGCGGTGACCCATATCGATTACTCAGCCCGTATCCAAACCGTGCACGAAAAAACCAATCCTCGATACTACAAGTTGATCAAGGCCTTTGAGGCGCAGACCGGCTGCGGGGTGATTGCGAATACCTCGTTTAATGTGCGTGGGGAACCTATCGTCTGTACACCAGAGGACGCGTATCGTTGTTTCATGCGCACCGAGATGGACGTGCTGGTTCTGGAAAACTGTGTGCTGGACAAGAGTGATCAAAAGGCTCTCGTCGGCGACGCGGATTGGAGAAAAGAATTTGAGCTCGACTAAGGCCGGCACGAGCGGTAGGGAAGCCCTCGAACCAATCATAGACCTCCTCTGCTGTCCTCGGTGCGGGGGAGACATAGTCGGCCCCGATAACGGGGGAACTGGAGACGCGGTTGCCTGTGCAGCGTGCAGGCAGTCCTATCCCATCACGGACAATATTCCGCAATTATTTTGGCCTCATGACTGGGATGCCTCAAAAGGCGATGTGACCGAGGCCGTGAAGCAGTTTTACGAAAAGACCCCGTTCCCGAACTATGATGAATTTGACAATGCCGGCAGTTTGGTTGAAAAGGCGCGTAGAGGGCTCTTTGCGAGATTGCTGGATGAGCAAATCCCATTCGGAAGTCGGGTGGTTGAGTGTGGTTGCGGGACCGGGCAGCTCAGCAATTTCTTAAGTTTGGCGAACCGAACGGTTATCGGGGCGGATATGTGCCTGAATTCTCTCAGGTTGGCGCAAGGATTCAAGGAGAAAAATCAACTGACTCGCGTCACGTTTATTCAAATGAATCTCTTCCGGCCGGTGCTCAAGCCGGCCAGCTTCGACCTGGTGATTTCGAATGGCGTGTTGCATCACACCGCAGACCCTTTTGGGGCCTTCCAGAAGATAGCCACACTCGTCAAACCGAACGGCTATATCCTGATCGGGCTGTATCACACTTATGGACGGCTCTTGACGGATCTCAGGCGCGTTTTGTTTCGAATCAATCGCAAGGCGTTTGAATTTGTGGATTCCCGCTTGACAGATAAAAGAATCGGGGCCACACGACGAGAGACCTGGTTTGCCGACCAATACCAGAATCCACACGAATCGAAACATACGATCGGTGAAGTCTTGCGCTGGTTCTCTCAGACGGGCTTCGAATTCGTCAACAGCATTCCAAAGGCCAGGCTTGGGGCTCAATTTTCTGAAGATGAGCGGTTATTTCGTCCGGAAAGACCGGGGCATTGGCTAAACTTGTTTGTAAGAGAAATGCTGATGACGTTTACCGATAGTAAGGACGGCGGGCTGTTCATTGTCATCGGGAAGAAGAAGGCTTGATCTTGCAGGGTACCCGCGAGAAAACCGGAATGGTACAGACAGAGAACAGTCGATTAGTGCTGGAAGATGGATCGGTGTTTGAGGGCCGCAGTTTTGGCTTTCCACAATCGGTCTCCGGAGAAGTTGTGTTCAACACCGGCATGGTGGGCTATCCGGAGACTTTGACTGATCCTTCTTATAAAGGGCAGATTCTCGTTACCACCTATCCCCTCATTGGCAATTACGGGGTGTCCGGCGACGATCCGGTGGACGAGGTCGGTGGTCCGTTCGAATCTAATAGGCTGCAGGTCTCGGCTCTGGTTGTTTCCGAAGTGTCGGTTCACCACGATCACTGGAATGCCAGTAAGAGCCTCTCGCAATGGCTCTTGGAACAGCGGATTCCGGCGTTATGGGGGATAGATACTCGGTCGCTTACCAAGCGCTTGCGGGAGAAGGGCAGTATGCTGGGCAAGATCCTCATAGATGAAAAGGATGTGGAGTTGTATGACCCTAATAACGATAACGTAATTGCCCTCGTGGGTGTGACTAGTCCCGTGGTCTATGCAGGAGGAAAAACCCGGATCGTGGTGATAGACGGCGGCTGCAAAAACAGCATCATCCGGAGCCTGCTCGCCAGAGGAGCGACCGTGATCCGGGTTCCCTGGGATTACGATTTTCTGGATGAGGAATTCGACGGCGTGTTGATTTCCAATGGCCCGGGCGACCCTAAGGCATGCGAAAAGACCATCGCCCAGGTGCGCCGAGCAATGGAGAGGGAATTTCCCATCTTTGGGGTTTGCCTGGGTCATCAGATCCTGGCTTTGGCGGCGGGGGGCAACACCTACAAGTTGAAATACGGCCATCGCAGTCAGAACCAACCGTGCAAAGAGATCGGGACCAACCGATGCTATATTACCTCTCAAAATCATGGGTATGCGGTTGACCCTCAAACCCTCCCTGCCGGCTGGGAGCCGTGGTTCACCAATGCCAATGACGGAACCAATGAAGGGTTGAGGCACCGCTCTCGACCGTTTATGAGCGTCCAGTTTCATCCTGAGGCGGCACCTGGACCGGTCGACACGAACTTCCTCTTCGATGAATTTCTGAGGATGCTATGACGGGTTCCCAACCGAAAAAGGTGCTCGTTTTGGGCAGCGGCGCATTAAAGATCGGCGAGGCCGGCGAATTTGACTATTCGGGCAGTCAGGCGATTAAGGCCTTAAAAGAGGAAGGAATCACAACCATCCTCGTCAACCCCAATGTCGCCACGATCCAAACGTCCGACTATTTAGCTGATGAAGTCTATTTCTTGCCGGTCAACGCCTATTTTGTGGAAAAGGTCATCGAAAAGGAAAGGCCGGATGGCATTATGCTCGGGTTCGGCGGGCAGACCGCGCTGAACTGCGGGTTGGAACTCGATCAGAAAGGTGTCCTCACCCGGTATGGCGTGAACGTACTCGGCACTTCTATTCAAGCCATTCGGGAGACCGAGGACCGCGATCTGTTCATCAAAAAGCTGACCGAGATCGGGGTGAAGGCTCCGAGGAGTTCCGCCGTCACGTCGGTTTCAATGGCGGTTCGCGTCGCCGAAGAGATCGGCTATCCGGTCATGTTACGCGTGGCCTATGCCCTCGGGGGACTGGGTTCCGGGTCATGCTGGAATGCCGAAGAAGTACGCGAGCGAGCGACCCACGCCTTTGCCCACAGCCCGCAGGTCCTCATCGAAGAATTCCTGAAAGGGTGGAAGGAAATCGAGTACGAGGTCGTCCGTGACCGTTTCGATAACTGTGTCACGGTGTGCAATATGGAGAATTTCGACCCGATGGGGATCCATACCGGCGAGAGCATCGTGGTGGCTCCCAGTCAGACGCTGACGAATTCCGAATATCACATGCTTCGGGAAGTGGCGATTCGGGTGGTACGCCATCTTGGAATCGTCGGTGAGTGCAACATCCAGTTTGCCCTCGACCGTCATTCGGAAGGCTACCGGGTGATTGAGGTCAATGCACGTCTCTCGCGCAGCTCCGCCCTGGCATCCAAAGCCACAGGGTATCCTCTGGCGCTCATTGCCGCAAAGTTAGGGTTGGGGCTCAGCCTCGTCGATCTCAAAAATCCCATCAACAACCTGACCACCGCATGCTTCGAACCCTCTCTGGACTATGTCGTGATCAAGATTCCTCGATGGGATTTGCGGAAGTTCCGCATGGTGTCTCAGAGGATCGGCTCCGGAATGAAATCGGTCGGGGAAGTCATGGCAATCGGTCGAAAGTTTGAGGAGGCGTTGCAGAAAGGCCTTCGCATGCTTGAAATCGGTGTGTGCGGACTGGTCGGCAATGACAACTTCCGCGTCTCCGATCTTGAAAGGGAGCTGTGCGAGCCCACCCCTGATCGGGTTTTTGCGATACCCGAAGCGATAAAGCGCGGACTCTCCATCGACCGCATCCACGACCTGTCTCACATCGACAAATGGTTCCTCTATAAAATTCGTCACATCGTCGAAATCGAAGAGAGGTTGCGTCAAAGAGCAAGTCAAGGCTGTTCACGGGAGCTGCTCACGGAGGCCAAGCAGGCCGGGTTCGCCGACCGGCAAATCGCCGGCATGGTGGGCCTTACGGAACCCCAGATTCGCGGACAACGGAAACACTGGAATATTGTTCCGCGCGTCAAGCAGATCGATACCCTCGCGGCGGAGTACCCTGCTCAAACCAATTACCTCTACCTTACGTACAATGGCCAGGATGACGACATCGCTCGGGAGAGCACGAATTCAGTCATTGTCTTAGGCTCCGGAGCTTACCGCATCGGCAGTTCGGTGGAGTTTGACTGGTGTTGCGTGAATACAGTCCAGACGTTAAGGCGGTTGGGCTACCGCACGGTCATGATCAATTACAATCCGGAAACGGTGAGCACCGACTACAACGAGTGCGACAAACTCTACTTCGACGAGGTAAGCCTGGAAACGGTGTTGGACATCTACGAGATGGAGCAACCCCTCGGGGTCATCATCTCCATGGGAGGTCAGATTCCGAACAACCTCGCGCTCAAGATTCATGAGGCTGGGCTGACGGTCCTTGGGACCTCGCCGCTGAGCATCGATGCCGCCGAAGACCGGCATAAATTCTCCCAACTGCTGGACCGTCTTGCGGTTGAACAACCAGAGTGGAAGGAGCTGGTCACGGGTGAAGAAGCGAAGGCGTTTGCCAACAGAGTGGGCTATCCCGTCCTGGTGCGACCCTCCTATGTGTTGAGCGGAGCGGCGATGGGAGTTGCCTCGACGGACTCCGAATTGCTGAGATTTTTGGACAGGGCCAGCGAGGTCTCGCAGAGATATCCCATCATGATCAGTAAGTTTGTGGAGAACGCCAAGGAACTGGAAATTGACGCGGTGGCTTGCGCCGGGGAGGTCGTCGTGTGGGCGATCTCAGAGCACGTCGAGAATGCCGGCGTGCATTCGGGCGACGCCACCCTGGTGCTGCCTCCGCAGCGGACGTACCTGGAAACGATGCGCCGCACGCGTAAAGTTACCGGGAAGATCGCCAAAGCCCTCAACATTCATGGGCCGTTCAATATCCAGTTTATTGCCAAGGACAACGATGTCAAAGTGATTGAATGCAACTTGCGGGCCTCCCGGAGCTTCCCCTTCGTTTCGAAGATTTTAAAATTGAATTTTGTCGACCTGGCCACCAAGGTCATCATGGGACATCCTGTTCCGAAGATTCATGGTTCGGTGTTCGATGTCGAGTACGTCGGCGTGAAGGCGCCTCAGTTCTCGTTTACGCGACTCGATGGGGCGGATCCTACTCTCGGGGTGGAAATGGCGTCTACCGGTGAGGTGGCCTGCCTCGGTGACGACTTTGAAGAAGCCTTTCTCAAGGCGGTACTTTCGGTGGGCTATCATCTGCCCGTGCGAAGCATGCTTCTTTCCACTGGTCCCGTCGAGGCCAAGGCCGCCTTTCTCGAAAGTGCCCGAATTCTCCAAGGGCTGGGCATCACGCTCTATGCCACCAAGGGAACTTCTGAATTTTTGCGCGCGAACGACATCGAGACCACGCTCCTCCATTGGCCGCTGGAACAGGAAACACCCAATATTCTCGAATATCTCACTCAGAGGAAATTCGATCTGGTTGTGAACATTCCCAAGAATTATCAAGAGGAAGAGCTGACCAACGATTACATGATCCGCCGGCACGCGGTCAACTTCGGCATCCCCTTGATCACGAACATTCAATTCGCCCAGCGATTTGTGGAAGCCCTTTCCAGAAAGGGTCTGGATGATCTCGAGATCAAGAGCTGGAGGGAATATAACCCCCAACATCGACTGTCAAGCATAGGTGGTGCGCTGACCGCCGGATCGTGATGTTCAGGGAGCTTGAGGGGGCAAGAGAAAGGAATCGGGCATGAAGAGTGAAATAAAACAGTATCGCAACTTCGGACTTATGGTCGGCGGGATCTTTGCGGCCATTGGAGTGTGGCCTCTACTCGTCAGGGGGGAAGGTCTTCGCCTTTGGGCTGTGGCCCTCGGCGTCCTTCTGATAGGACCCGCGCTCGTTATTCCCAGAAGCTTGGGGCCGGTTTACCGAGTCTGGATGATCTTGGGCCATGCGTTGGGCTGGGTCAATACCAGAATCGTATTGGGTCTCATATTCTTTGGACTGATCACTCCAATGGGCCTGGTCAGACGGTTGGCGGGGAAGGACTCTATGCGGCGGAATTATGAGAAAGGATCCGACACCTATCGAGTCCTGCGCAACCCCAGGCCGGGCTCTCACATGTTGCGACAATTTTAACCTGGAGGAGGATTCGCATGTTAGACATTCTGGGAGAGCTTTGGGCGTTCATGAGAGAACGCAAGAAGTTTTGGTTGCTTCCGATCATCATTGCGCTGGTTTTCCTAGGGAGCCTGATCGTCCTGACGCAAGGGTCCGCGGTGGCGCCGTTTATCTACACCTTGTTTTAAAGGTAAAAGCTACTATGAAGATCATACAGAATGCAGCCTAGAAGGCATCCAGCGCTATGGGTCGGGATCATTTTGCTGATCGAGGTAACCGTCCTATTCATAGCGGCGGAAATAGTAGCCGGGTTTTTTCTGCCGCCTGGACTGCGTTTCATCCATCCTCAGATGGTGATGGAGCCTGATTCGCGGAGGGCCTATTTTCATAGACCTAACCAAAAGGCGTTCACCATTGATAAGCCATTTGTGACTAACTCGATGGGGTTCCGCGATGAGCGTGAGGTGCCGGTTCAAAAGGATGGGGAGTTTCGTATCTTAGCGCTGGGGGATTCCCTGACCGTGGGATTGGGCGTTTCTGCCGAAGACACCTATGCAAGCCAGTTGGAGAAGCTCTTGGAACAGCGCAATGCACCAATTCGAGTAATTAATGGCGGCGTTGGATGTTATGGGACGTGGCAGGAGGTGGACGTTCTGAAAGAGAAGGGAAGTGTAGTCAAACCAGACATAGTCACGCTTGCCTTTTATTGGAATGATCTCTATACCAGGCCTGCCAAGGTGGAACCGATTCCCAGCGATCAGAGCGGTGAGCAGCAAGATGCATCGCTCAAGTACCTTCGGATATTTAAGAGAAGCCGGGTGCTATTGTTCCTTCGGGAAAGATGGGCCAGCCTCTCGAACATGATGTGGCCTACTTTCGAATGGACGCATCGGGACATGATCTTCAAAGGCTTGACCAGTCCCTACTTGGAACAAGCTTATAGTGATGTGGGGAAGAGCATTGAAGAATTTAAATCTCTCCAAGATGATGGTGGTTTCATGCCGGTTCTTGTTATTGTCCCCATGCCGATGCAGGTGCAGCAACCCGATGCTCCTCCTACTCATATGCAGCAACGGATTGAGGCCGTGGCGAAAAAAGTAGGCCTTCGTACCCTCGATTTATTGCCGGCGATGCGACGCGCCTATGCAGAGAAGCCGGACCTGTATATTCCCTGGGACCATGAACACTTCAGTCCACGAGGCCATAAAGTAGTAGCCGAAGCACTTGAGCGCTACCTTGAAGCCGAGCATCTGGTTCCACCTCCCAAAATCACCCAAGAGATTGCTCACTGATCATCCTTGAAACTTCTTGTGAGGACAGGACTTTATGGTGCATCAACCGAATGAGAAAGTCCAAAAACCTGCCGCCCAGGCGAAGACAGGAGTTTTACTAGTGGGGCCTGTTCCGCCACCATATGGTGGAATGGCGGTCCAGATTCGTGAATGGCACCATCGTCTGACGCAGCTTGATGGATACGAGTGTTCAATGTTGAATATTGGGGAGTCTCGGGCCAAGCCGGTCGATGGGTGCATCCCTGTCTTGGGATATGCGGATTATTTGCGCAAACTGTACGACTTCGCTAAGCGCGGGTACTTGTTTCATCTTGTGACAACCGGTCATGGCTTCAAAAGCTGGTTGAGCGCCTTTGCGTGTGCAGTCGTAGGAGTGAAAAATGGCCGCCGAACGGTTCTCGTATTCGGCTCAGGCGATGCGCCGGAATACATGAGGAAGGCGTCGTTGCTTTCACGACTGCTCATCCGAGGCACGCTGAGACTCGGGGGACGAATTGTCTGTCGGAATGAGCAGATGCGGAAGGCCTTGATTGGAATGGGCGCAGATTCGTCCAAGGTATCGGTTTTGCCTGGTTTTCTAGGCGTACACTCTCATCAGAGGGCACCATTGCCGGAGGCCATACGCGAATTTCTGGAGAAGCATTTTCCTGTTTTGGGAGCCACCGTCTATGTTCCAGAATCGGGGGTCCTCCTTCCGGAGTATGGAATTGAGCTTGTCGTCGGGGCTTTGAAGGAGTTGCGAGCGGCGTACCCTCGCCTCGGAGTCGTGATTATGGGGCCGGGACCGGAAGTGAAATTACAGATCAATGAATTGACCGATGTGGATCGGCATA
Source organism: Terriglobia bacterium (assembly GCA_041484625.1). Lineage (GTDB taxonomy): Bacteria > Acidobacteriota > Terriglobia > Versatilivoradales > Versatilivoraceae > JBGPHY01. The sequence continues at coordinate 9,206 of JBGPHY010000147.1, forward strand.
TCATGTTCACGGGTCCCATGCCGCACGAAACGGTCCTCGGCGTGATGAAAGAGCTCTCGATTTTCGTCCGCCCGACATATACGGACGGAGATTCGATCTCGGTACGGGAAGCGCTTGCTTTGGGGGTATCGGTCATCGCCAGTGATACCGGCTATCGTCCGGATGGGGTGATATTGTTCAGGAAGGGCAACCTCCAGGATTTTCTGGGGAAGCTTCGACATGCCATCGAGCATTCAGACGAACTGGCGGCCCAAGCCGGGCAAGTGAGTCCATGCGATAGCGCCACTCGCCTCCTGAATATTTATGAAGACTTGATGAGTGGAAGCAATCTGGAGGACCAAACCGCTTCAAGGGGAGCATCCGCGAGATGAAGCAGGTTCTCAGGAAAGGCTTTTCCGAGGTCGTTGTTGAGGATATTCCGGCCCCCAGCTTGCGGAAAGGATCAGTCCTCGTCGCGCCTTTGTACTCTCTGATCAGCTCTGGCACCGAGTCCGCCGACCTCCATACCGAAGGTATTGTCCATGAAATCTTGGAGCGTCCGTCTCAGCTCCGAGCCCTTACCGATGTCGCGGCGGCGTACGGAGTCGTTCCAACGATACGCGAGGCCTTGGGAAAATTTCAGGATCGTGCTGTAATCGGGTACAGCGGCGCGGGGACGGTCATCAAGAAGGACCAGGCCATTACGGATCTCGAAGAAGGGGACCTTGTTGCCTACGGCGGCCAAGGCTCGGGCCATGGAGAGATCGTCTGTATCCCGCGTAACCTGGCGGTCCGGCTCCCCCAGGGCCAGTCCTGCCGAGAAGGTGCTTTCGCGACCCTGGGCGCGATAGCGATGAACGGCACACGTGCTGCCGAAATCCAGATTGGCGACTCTGTTGCGGTCATTGGTCTCGGCCTTGTAGGACAACTCGTTGCCCAACTGGTTCGGGTGGGGGGCGGACGCGCCATCGGAATTGACCTGTTGGCCGGGCGGGTGGAACTTGGGCGTAAGCTTCACCTGGACTCCGGAATCGTCGCTGGCGGGGGTGGTGAGGTTGAGTCCGTGAAGTCACTGACAGGCGGGGTGGGAGTCGACTGTGCAATTGTCTGCGCCAAGAGCAAGTCGGCGGCGCCCGTTGAGCAAGCCGTGCAGATGCTACGGGACCGTGGGCGCCTAGTGATCGTCGGTGCAGTTCCTCTTAATCTTCCATGGGGACCGATGTACGCAAAGGAAATTCGGGTGACCATGGCTCGAGCCTACGGTCCGGGAAGTTATGATCCAATCTACGAGATACAGGGTGTCGATTATCCGATCGCCTACGTCCGATGGACAGAAAACCGCAACATGGGTGAGTTCCTAAAGCTGGTGGCAGAGGGCCGGGTTGCAGTGGCCCCC
>JBGPHY010000148.1:0-10567 GCA_041484625.1 Terriglobia bacterium
ACCTGGACCCTTCATTACCACTGGTTCCCTGTCATTCCGGAGATTTTAATCAGGTCATCCTGAAACTCGTGACCAACGGGGCCCACGCCATTGCGGCCAAAGTTGAGGGGAGTGGAGAAAAAGGGACCATTGGTGTACAGACCCGCAGGGTCGATGGTTGGGCCGAGATCCGAGTTCGCGACACGGGCACCGGCATCCCGGTAGAGATTCGCTCCAGGGTCTTTGATCCTTTCTTCACCACGAAAGAAGTGGGGAAAGGGATGGGCCAAGGGCTGGCGATAGCTTATTCCGTGGTTGCGGACAAACATGGCGGGAGCATCATCTTTGAAACAGAGGTAGGGCGGGGTACGGAATTCATTATTCGATTGCCTCTGGGAGAGGCCGCCCCAGTTGATACGTGAGAATTTTCCATGCACCCATTCGGCGCGCCACGGCAGATGAAACCAGCATTGATCAGAAGGGCTCGTCTCTACTCGTCCTCGTTCTCGTCGTCGGACTTGGAAGGCTTCATGGCGAGGACGAGCACGAGCACGACGACGGTCAGGATTTTCATGAAAAGGAACGATGTTTGTGGAACATAGACCGCCCGAGGCGATTGAGAGAGGAACACCATGAATCGGAAAGTCCTTTGCGTAGACGATGAGTCTAACATCCTGGAGGCTTACCAACGATCTCTAAGAAAGCAGTTTCAGATTGAAACGGCATTGGGCGGGGAAGAGGGCCTGGCACTGATCTCACGCCAAGGCCCGTTTGCGGTGATCGTGTCAGACATGCGCATGCCTGGCATGGATGGCGTCCAGTTCCTGAGTCGGGCCAAGGAAACGACCCCCGACAGCGTCCGGATCATGTTGACGGGCAATGCCGACATGCAGACGGCCATTGAAGCGGTGAATGAAGGCAATATTTTCCGTTTCCTCACCAAGCCCTGTTCTCCCGAGATTCTGGGCAAAGCCCTGGATGCCGGAATTGAACAGTACCGACTGGTGATTGCGGAACGGGAGTTGGTAGAGAAGACGTTGAGGGGCAGCGTCCAGATCCTGACGGATGTGCTTTCTCTGGTGAACCCTACCGCTTTTGGCCGAGCCGCCCGAGTCCGAAGACTGGTCAGTCAACTGGCTGCCACGATGAAGGTGGAGAAGAGTTGGGAAATCGAAATCGCCGCCATGCTCTCGCAGGTGGGGTGTGTGACCGTCCCTGAAGACACCTTGATCAAGGTCTACCGGGGGACTCCATTGACAGCCGACGAATGGCGCATGTACCAGGCCCACCCACAGGTCGGACGCGATCTGATCGCCCACATCCCTCGGCTGGAAACCGTGGCCGAAATCATCGCCTACCAAGAGAAGCTTTTTGACGGAACCGGACTCCCCCATGACCAGAGGCGCGGTGAAGATATTCCGCTGGGGGCGCGAATACTTAAACTGGCCCTGGATTTCGACAAATTGGAGGCCAGTGGGATCAGCATGACCGAATGCCTGGAAGAGATACGCCGCCGGGAGAATTGGTATGATCCGAAGGTGGTGTCAGCGTTGCGAACTGTTCTGGCAAATCAAATCCAGTTTGAGGTCAGGACCCTTCGTACCGATGAGCTTGAACCCAACATGATTCTTGCGGAAGACGTCCTCTCAACCAAGGGTTTGCTGCTCATCGTTAAAGGCCAGGAAGTTACCACCTCTTTGCGGATGCGCCTGGGCAACTACGCGGAAAAAGGCGTTATTGTCGACAAGGTAAAGGTGGTTACTCCAGTCAAGATTGGTGAACCTCCACAAAATGAGGGAAGTGGGAAAGAGATCCAATAGGCTCCTGCAATCTTTTTAAGTCCCCCGGAGCGCAGTCAGGATTTCTTTCTTTGCGGCCATCCGGGCAGGAAAGAGACCCCCCACAGCGCCCATAAAGAGCGAAAAGAGAATGCCAGCCAGCATCACGACTGGGCCGATTCTGAAGTTGAATGCGACTTCACTCACCGTGGCAAGGTTTCCGATGCCGGTGGTCATGGTATTCAGTGGCAATGCCAGAAGACAACCCAGGATCCCGCCGAGCAGCGCGAGTAGTTGGGATTCGATCAAAAAGCTCGTCAGGATGCTTCGTTTCGAAAAACCGAGGACGCGGAGAGTTCCGATTTCCTTGGCGCGTCGAACCACCGCGGCATACATCGTATTCATGGCAGCGAAGATACTCCCCACGGCCATAATGATCGACACAAAGAGGCCGAGGGTCTGCAGCGGCGCCCCAGAAACTGTCTAACGATCGTAATAAGCCTTTTCGGTTTGGGCAAGAACGTTCAACCGCTGGTCGTCGTTCAATGAATTCACCAGGGCAGGGACGGTTGTGGGGCCGACCGCGCGAAGGAGAATCGAGTTCAAAAGGTCGGGACGATTGCAACTGGAACTCACCTGGTTCAAATCCCCGAAGATTTCGCTATTCACAACAGATTCCCCCCCATCCATGACGCCAACTACATCCCAGTCCCGCTTTCCAAAGCGAAGACGGCCACCGAGATGGGCCTCTCGACAGCGTTTGGCGATGAACTTACCCACCACGATTTCGCGTTGACCCGTCTGGAACCAACGCCCTTCCTGCAACCTGAGGCTGCGGAGTCCGATTCCGACGGGAAGAAGCCCGCGGAGAATGACCGGCATGCCGGTCGGGGTGCCGGTCCGCGGCAAGTTGATGGTCGTGATGATTTCCAGCGAGGCCAGCGGGCGATCACTGCCGGGCACGCGAGCGATGCCGGACTTGAACAACATGTCCTGAAAGACTTCTCGAGGCATCGTGCTGCTCAGTTCTGAATTTGAGCCCTTTCGCAATAGAAGGATGTTGACAGGGTTTCCGGAGGACTGGAAAGCGGTACGCAGACCATTAATAAGGGCCAAGGCGGCCAGCAGAACGGCTACCGTGAGTGCGATGCCACTCACGGTCATGATGGTCGTGGTACGTCGAACGGCAAGATTTCGAAGGTTGTAGGCAATGGGGATGGTCATAACTTCCTATTCGATATAGAGAAATGCATCGAGAATCGACGTGCGTGAAGCCTTCCAGGCTGGAATGAATGAACTAGTCAGGCCGACCAGAGCTGCGGCGACCAGCACAACCAGGGCGACGTCGAATGTCATGCTTAATTTCAAGGCGGCAAACGCATTCACGCTATTGCGGACCAGGGCGGACAGTCCTCCTGCCAGGAGTACCCCACCCAGTCCCCCCGCAAGGGCCGTCAACGTCGACTCTCCTAGAATGATCCCAAGTATCACAGCTTGTCTAAAACCAAGGACCTTCAGAACGCCGATTTCACGCACACGCTCGCGAACGGACATGGAGATGGTATTTGCTGAAACCAGAATAATCGTGAAGGTCAGGGCGCCGCTGATTGAGAACAGGAAGAGTTTCAAGTCGCCCAGAAAGGAGACAAAGCTCAGTTGCCAGGCCCGCTCCGATTCACTCTTGGTCGGAGCAGGTGAATTCTCGAACTCCTGATCGATAGCGGCTGCGGCTGTAGGCACCTCGTCCGGGCTATTGGCTTGGACCATGAAAACACCAACCTCGTCGGCACGAGTGGGCTGAGGAGTGGATTTCATGAGTTCACGAAGATATCTGTAATTAAAAAAAAGTGTCTCCGTGTCTTCGGGATCCGTGTAGATGCCAACCACGGTCAGTTCCAGATTCACGGGGAAGATGTCGCCGATGAGCGTGATTCGGCCGCCAGGATTCCAGTTAAATTTCGCGGCCAATTTTCTGCCTACGATACAGGCGGTTTGGAGCCGTTGGAAGGCGAGTTTCTGGTCCCCGGGGAGTTCGATTTCGCTCATGATATTGAAGAACCGTTCGGGCTCAACGGCGAAACGTGCAAAGGCGTTGCGCGGGTCACGCGCATCCTTTATCGGAGCATGAGAGTTTGTAATGCGCCCACTTAGATTAACCGCGCCTTCGAGGAAGCGCGGTTCGGGTTCCGTTTGCAAGGGAACTCCGTATATTTTGGAGACGCAGGGCCAGAACACGCCATCGGGCAGTGGCAGCAAGGTCATCAAAGATGGAGTAAGCCACCGGAGTCACAATCAGGGTGAGCAGTAGGCAAAGGCTTTGTCCACCAATCACCACCACGGCAATGGCCCGGCGTTCTTCCGCTCCCGGCCCGGTCCCCACAGCCAGCGGCAACATGCCGGCCACCAGGCAGAGTGTAGTCATGAGGATGGGGCGAAGCCTGTCGCGGTTAGCTTGCAGAATTGCCGGCAGGCGTTCCATTCCCAGGGCTCGCAATTTAATCATGTGATCGATCTGCAGGATGGCGTTCTTCTTCACCACTCCGAAGAGTACCAGGATTCCCAGCGCAGAAAACAAGTTCAACGTGTTGCCAGTCAGCCAGAGGGAGAGCAGAGCAAAAGGCACCGAGAGGGGCAGGGAAAGTAATATCGTGAAAGGGTGGACTACGCTCTCAAATTGGGAAGCTAGAATCATGTACATGAAGATGATGGAGAGCGTGAAAGCCCAGAGGAATTCCTTGAAGGTCCTTTCCAGCTCCCGGCCCCTGCCGGATACGGTGGTGGTGTAGGCGGGTGGCAGACTCATCTCGCGCGCTGCTCCTCGGAGGGCCTCCAGGCGGTCTGCCAGCGCGTAGCCGGGCGCGACCGAAGCTCTCAGGCTCACCTGGCGCTGCCGGTCCAGTCTGTCAATGCGGGAAGGGCTGAACGCAGGAACGATCTTGACGAGGTTATCGAGCCGGACCAGGCCGGCTCCGGCGCGAGGCACGAACAGCCCTCCGATGGTGACAGGGTCGTTTCGGTCGCCATTGCTCAGGCGGAGCTGAACGTCGTAATCTTCATTTACTGTGGCATCCCGGAAGCGGGACACTCTCAAGTCGCCCCCCACCATCAGACGCAGGCCGGTAGCGATGTCCTCGGTGCTCACTCCTAAAACTGCAGCCCGCGAGCGATCGATTTCAACGCGCAGCTCCGGCTTGTTCAGTTTCAAGGAGGTGTCAGCATCCACGATGCCGCCCAGTTCTGCCGACTTCTTACGCAGAGCCTCGGCGTAGGCGGAAAGAGCCTCGAGTTCGGGCCCCCGGATGACAAAGTCAATTTCGAAGTTGCCTCCCCCCAAGTTAAAAGAAGCCGGGGTCCTCACGGCGATCCGCAAGTCCTTAAACCGTTGAAGTCGGCGCCGGGCCTCCTGCATCACATCGCGTTGCGCATAGTTCCCCTGGAATGCCTCCAAGGGCTTGCCGTGGGAAAGACCACGAAAAAAACGGCTTAGCGAAAAGACTCTTTCGTCATGAGGGGCGATGCGAACATAGGACCCACCCGAGTTTACACTCCCCAGGAAACCGCCACCGGAAGAACTGAGGACCAGCCGCACACCAGGCATGGACCGCAGCTCGGAGTCGACCGACCGCATGACCTGATCCATGGCTGCCGGGCTGGTTCCTTCGGGAGCGGTGATATTGACATCGAACTCAGCTTCATCCGCGCTGCCGGGCGTGTATTCCTGCTTGACTGCCTGATAGAGAGGAATAGCCGAAAGAACGACCAGGCCGGCCATCACGGCCACCAGAGCCCGATGGCGCATGGCCCACCCAAGCATTCCGGTGTAAGCCGAATCCAGCCGGGCATAGAATCCTCGACGGGACCGCGCCACATCGTGTCCCCCGCCTGAAGCTTCGCCGTACAACAGGCGCGCGCTCATCATGGGAGTTAGAGTAAAGGAAACCAGCAAGCTCACCAACACGGCGACTGCGGCCGTGATTCCGAATTGATAAAGAAACCGCCCGGAAATGCTGGACATGAAGGAAACAGGAACGAAAATGACTACCAGACTAAACGTCGTTGCCATCACGGCCAGCCCTATTTCCGCGGTGGCCGCCCGAGCCGCTTCCCTGGCGCGCATCTTCTTTTCTTCAACGAATCGGAATATGTTCTCCAGCACCACAATGGCATCGTCGATGACAATGCCTACCATGAGCACCAGGGCCAGCATCGTGACGCTGTTCAAGGTGAAATTCAGCGCTTTCATCATCCCAAAAGTGGAAATGACAGAGGTAGGAATGGCAATGCCGGCAATGATGGTGGAACGCCAGCTGCGCATGAAAGCCAGGACCACCAAACAGGCCAGGATACTGCCGGCGATCAGGTGAAGGTTGATCTCGTGCAGAGCCTGGTAGATGTAACGGGACTGGTCGCGGATCACCTCCAACTTGACTTCTTCGGGCAGTTGCGCGGCCACGCGGGAAAGGTTGGCTTTGACCCCCTCAATCACCATGACGCTGTTGGCGCCCGACTGGCGTCGAATTTCCAGGGTGACCGAGGGGACTCCATCGAGCCTGGCATTCGAGCGTTGCTCCTTGGTCCCGTCCTCCGCCCAGCCCAGATCTCTGATTCGAATAGGAGCGCCCCTGACTGTGGCGACCACCAGGTCGCTGAACGCCTTGGGATCAGCGATTCGTCCCATGGTGCGCAGTGTCGCCTCGCGGACTTCCGTGGTCACGTTTCCGCCGGGGATGTCGGCATTCTGACGAACCACGGCTTCACGCACAGCCGTGATTGGAATCTGGTAGGCCGCCAAGCGGTCGGCGTCGACCCACACACTGATAGCTCGCTCCAGCCCGCCAACGACACGAACCTCGCCCACCCCGGGGGAACGTTCCAATTGGACCTTGACCACCTTGTCAGCCAGTTCGGTCAGCTCTCGCAGAGACCGAGGAGCTGACACCGCGATAGTCAGGACAGGGGTGGCGTCATTGTCGAACTTGGCAATGATAGGAGGATCGGCATCGCGTGGTAGGTCGCGCAACACGGTGGCCACCCGGTCCCGCACATCTTGCGCGGCCACATCCACATTCCGCTCCAGATTGAAGGTAGCAAGAATGATCGAGGCGCCGGGGCCCGAGATAGAGCGAAGCTCGCTGATCCCCTCGACCGTGTTTACCACCTCCTCGATGGGACGGGAGACTTCGGCCTCAACTTCTTCCGGAGAGGCACCGGGAAGGACCGTGCGTACACTGACCGTGGGCAGGTCAACCGATGGAAAGCGGTCGACCCCGAGGCGAAAATAGCTGGCCGTGCCCACCACGACCAGCGCCAGAATCAGCATGCTGGCGAAAACGGGCCGACGAATGGAGATTTCTGCGAGTTTTTGCATTCCGTGCTTATTCCACTGCGGAGACAGTTTGTCCGCCCTGGAGGTTTCCCGGCTCCAGAACCACCCGCTCTCCAGGAGAGACTCCTGAGACGATTTCGACCCACTCCTGGCTTTTCTGTCCGGTCATAACGGGTCTTTCCAGAACCTTCCCCTCTTTAATCAGCAGAACTTTCTCGATACCGGCAAACGTGACGATCGCACTGGAGGGGACAGTCGCGGCAATGGCGTGAGGGTCGGTAATGATGTCGGTGCGCACAAAAGACCCGGGACGCAGACGGCCATTGTTGGCCACCTCCGCTTCCACCAAAAGCATTCGGTCTTGGAGGGAAAGAGCCGGGCTGAGCCGGACGATCTGGCCCTCGTAGACGCCGGAATCGCCCTCCACTGTCAGGCGACAGCTTTGACTGGTCCTGATCCGCGAGGCGTAGCGTTCTGGAACATCCACCCGAAGCCGCAGGGGATCCATCTGAACCAGAATGGCCACGGGAGTTCCCGCCGCCAGGTACTCGCCAATGCTGGACTGCCTTTGCTGGATGGCTCCATCGAACGGCGCATAAATGGTCGTGTCGGCAAGCTGCTGGCGCGCCAACGCCAGCTCTGAGCGCCGCTGAGCCAGCAGCGCCTCCCGGTTGCGGATTTCTTCGAGGGCATCCTGGTAGCGGCTGAGCATCACCTTGTCGTTGGCGTCTATGGAGTCGAACTGGGAAGCAGAAATCAATCCTTGACTCAACAAGGATTCCGAACGACTGCGGTTGACTCGGGCTTCTTCCATCACAGCCCGCGCCTGCCTGACAATTCCTGTCTGCTCGGGGTCAACCCGGTCGTCGCTGCCGATGACAGGCAATCCCAAACGAGCCCGCACCTGGGCCAGTGCTGCCTCCGCCTGTTGAAGACGAAGCTGGTAGTCTTGGGGATCCACCTGGGCGATTCGCTGGCCCTTCCGGACGTAACTCCCCAGATCGACTTCGATCTCGCGAAGACGCCCCGGAACCTTCATGCTCAGCGTGGCCTGGTTGTATGCTGCCAGAGTCCCGGTGACGCTCACCACTCGTTCAATGGGGCTTTGAACAACCCGAACCGTCTTGACCTTAGGGGCCCTCTGGGTCTCAGATGCCGCACTGGCTTGCTTGGAAACAAAGGGGTAATCGCTCCTGCATGCAATCGCGAGCAGGGAAAACAAAAGTAAGAAAAAGAGCTTTTGAATTAAAAGTAGCGACTGCAGGCACCGGCCGCCCTCAATCAATGAAGATCGACACATTGCGGGGCTATTATTTCTGATTTTGGTTGCAGGGTCAAACTCAGAATCGGGCCGCTTTCCTTTGAATGATCCGTGGGGGAGCCGAATTCCTTGACAGTTCGCGGAGGCTGGCCTATATTCCGCCCACCATGCTGAAAGCGATCCTGACCGACAGCCATTTCTGGATACCTGTCGCCGTTTTGATCGGGGGGACTGTGTTGCTGGTCTCTTTGCGATAATGTGCAGTGTCGGATCAACGGCGTCTTCTGCAGCAGAGAGGAGAGCGATGGCTGCGCCTGTGCAATCCACCAGTCGAACTCATCCCGGATCGCTCCACCAACTCGGTGTTGTAAGCGGTCTGGCGGCCGGAGCTTGGCTGGGGGCTGCGGAGGCCCCGACCAAGCTGGTGACGATGGGCTTCTCGCCGTTTCTGATTTCGTTGGGGATGGTAGCCGGAGTCTTTGTGGCTCGCTGGACGGTGCCCATGGCTTTGAAGGGCACTGGTTACATCTGGCTCGATCTGCGAGAGAAGTCACACCTGGTGTTCTGGGCCATTCTGGCCGGAATGCTCTGGGCCATTGCCAACACGCTCACCGTGTTTGCCATCCGCGACGTCGGTCTCTCCATCGCTTTTCCGCTATGGAACACCAACAGTTTGGTAGGGCTTTTTTGGGGCTGGTTGCTGTTTAATGAACTTCGCGGCGCAGGCGCGGGACAGTGGGCCAAGGTCCTGGGTGGCGGCTTTGCCATCCTGGTCGGGGCCTGCCTCCTGGCTTACGCCACCTCGCACCAGCCGGCGGTGGCCCCCGAGCGGGCCACCATGGGCATCCTCGCCGCGCTGGGTGCCGGCGTGCTATGGGGTACCATGTACATCCCCTACCGCAAGGCTTACATCAGTGGAATGAACCCGCTCTCGTTCGTCACTGTCTTTACCTTTGGCGAACTGGGCACCGTCCTGCTTCTGGCCCTGGTTTTCCATGGAGGATGGAGCAGCCTTCTCCAGGAACTCGGCCGGGCACGGCCGGCGCTTTTCTGGCTATTTTTGGGAGGATTCTGCTGGGTACTGGGAGATCTTTTTCAACAGTATGCTGCCAAATACATCGGTATCGGGCGCGGTATCCCGCTCTCCAACACCAACCAGCTTTGGGGGCTGGCCTGGGGGGCGCTGGTCTTTGGAGAACTAGCCGGGCAGGGCACCACTGCTCAGACTCTAGTAATCGCAGGATCGCTAGTAATGATTTGTGGTGCCATCGCCATCAGTTTTGCTGAGGCTCCCCCATCCGAACAGCTTTCCTGGCGGAGGGCCATGGAAAGAGAATGCAGCCGCTATGGGCTAGATCCCGGGCGGATAGCCTCCATCCAGCAGGGAGAGGATCCGCTCTCCCGGGATAGCAGCGGCCGACGCTGGTGGGAATTCCTGGTGATGGCCACAGCGGTGGGGATTTTCCTCTGGTTGGCCTCCCATGCCGAGCGCCAGCGCATTACGTTCAACCTGGGTTGGATGGCCCTTCTGGTCCTAGCCACGCTGGCCTTCCTGGTATTCAGTGCCGCTCTGCTGTGGAAGCGGACAAAGTTCTCCTGAGAAAGGGATGGACTGCTATTCATCCACGAAGGTCACGAAGGAAGCAGTTTTTTGCGCAGAGCCGGGCTGTGACCCTGCGCCTTTGGCCCGCCAAGTGCAGAAACCGGATTCTGCCCGGTGAGAGCCTTTGCCTTAAGTAGCCGTCGGCTCACCGCCTGGGAATGGGTCAGGCAATGCAGCCGACCTGTAGGAGTTTCTACATGGTTTTCAAAGGCAGACCAGCTTTGATCACCCAACCCATTGGCTGTCGGACTTTCATCTGGGGATGATGATCTTCGGGTCCGAATCACCGCGTGCACGATCCCCGTTTGAAGTGATTGAATATCTGTAAACGCCCTTAGGAATGTCTGGTACCCCCACACTGACCCCACTCTGTTGGCCATAGACATCAAAGTCAATAGGGTTCCATTGCTGTTTTGTCGGACGCAGGTCAACATGTGCATCAACTCCAAACGCATAGAAAACCAATTCATCGCCGGGTTTTGCGTGCACATTAGGAGGAGAAACGGTTAGGCAGCCATATTCATCCCGGTAGATCATCAGTGTCCGTGGTTCTCCAGAGCTTACAGTCATTGGATTAGCCTCCTCTTCCGCAATTTTGAAATTCAATTGTTATTCTACAT
>JBGPHY010000149.1:0-10566 GCA_041484625.1 Terriglobia bacterium
CATTTCAGAAGCAACAGAGCCGTTACAGCCCGCTCCGCTTTCGCGACTCCCACTTGAGAGGGAAACTGACCATGCGCGACCGCTGGGCCAGTCAACACCGGAGCCCGGGATCGACGTGCGGGGCTTTGAACTCGGCACCGAGCCAGGGGAAGAGACAGAACCTAAGAAGAAACACTGGCACGTTTGGGCAGTCGCTGCTATTACCGTAGTCTTTGTTGTTGCGGGCTCTATCTATTGGATGGGTCGGCGCGGTGCGCAGGAACCTGAGCCCGCCCTAGTGCCTGTACCTTTCACGACCTATCCGGGTCTGCAATGGAACCCCAGCTTTTCCCCTGATGGCAACCAGGTGGCCTTTGCCTGGAATGGCGTGAAGCAAGACAATTGGGACATCTACATCAAGCAGATCGGAAGTGATTCACCCCGCAGTCTTACCACCGACCCGCGCCCCGACGGCTATCCTGCCTGGTCGCCGGATGGTCTAACCATCGCTTTCTTACGTAATACGGGCGGAGGCAAGAGGGCTGTCATGCTGATGTCGGCCAATGGGGGGAGAGCACGCCAGCTGGCGGAACTTCCAATGTTGAAGGTGGAGAGCGGGAGTCGGCTGCTGTGCTGGCATCCTGGCGGCAAGTGGCTGGCTGTTGCCTGCGATCAGGATTCTGTAGACGCACCTTCTACAATATATTTGCTTTCCTCGGAGACGGGTGAAAGACGACGATTGACTTCCCCGCCCAAAGGAGCCAAGCTAGATACTAATCCTGCCTTTTCTCCCGACGGACGGAGCCTGGTGTTCGCCCGATACTTTCCGGGCAACACTTCGGAACTTTATATGCTGCGAGTTTCTGAAGGGCTTTTGCCGGAAGGTGAACCGAAGCAACTCACCTTCATGAATCAGGACACCTGTTACCCGGCCTGGATGCCTGACGGGAAGGAAATCTTCTTTGCCTCGGGCAGCAAGGGCTATGCTTGCCATCTATGGAGGATGCCTGTCTCCGGGTCGGGCAAGCCAAAGTCCCTGCCATTCTCCGGCGAAGCCAACGGAATTGATCCTGCGATCTCGCTAGAAAAGCATCGCCTTGTCTATGCTGTCTGGTCTGCGGATGCCAATATCTGGCGCTCTCAGATCCCCAATGGAATGGAGAAACTAGAGCCGCCAAAGAAGCTCATGGCCTCAACCCGGGTCCAAGAGCATGTCCAATATTCTCCGGATGGCAAGGCCATTACCTATGTCGCATGGGCTTCAGGCAGTGGCGAAATCTGGGTCTGCGACAGGGATGGATCGAACCCTCTGCAATTGACCCATTTAGGCGGCCCTCCGCCCGGACCTCCCCGCTGGTCCACGGACGGACAGAAGATCATCTTCGCCCTGGCTTCGAGGGGGGAGACTGATCTCTACGTCATCCCTGCTCAGGGTGGAGAAATGAGGCAATTGACCCACACAACGTTTAATGAGCTGGACCCGAGCTTATCTAGGGACGGCAATTGGATCTACTTCAGTTCAGACCTCAGTGGAGACTTCCAAGTGTGGAAGATGCCGACTAAGGGGGTAGATGCAGTGCAAGTGACGCGGAAGGGTGGGTCCCATCCCCAGGAATCGATGGACGGAAAGATGCTTTTCTATTTGAAGCCGATAGAGCCCGACTATGGTGAGCTATGGAAGGTACCGGTGGAAGGGGGTGAAGAGCGCCGGGTGCTTGAGAAGGTTTTACTCTGTAACTTCGAGGTGAAGGAGCACGGCATCTACTATGCATCGCAGCCAGGTCCAAACAGGACCCCCTTTTTCTTCTACGACTTTACAAACAGGAAAACAAAACCTATAGCCATGAGTCAGAGTTGGGTTGGCTTTGGATTTACCGTTTCTCCTGACGAACAAGAGATCTTGTATATTCAGGGTGGTGAAATGCGAAGCGACCTGATGCTGGTGGAAAACTTCCGGTGATCATGCGCTTGGCTAATTCAGAAGCCAGAAGCCACTTTGCCGCCATGTTTCAAACAATCCAGAATGCAATTCATCCCGATAACTCTCTAGCAATGCTCTGAGCGGCGTCGCGAGCCATCTCGACAGCGTCGGGAGGAAACGAGATGGCTGCCACGACGGGATGTCCGCCGCCTCCGTAACGCTCGCAAATCTTGGCCAGGTTGTGGCTGCGCTCCCTGCGACTCCAGGGGTTCCATCCCACCGAAACTTTCATTCTTGTGGGCGTATGGAGGAGGCTGACACTGTAGTTGGCTTCCGGGTAGAGGTAGTAGGGGATGAACTTGTTATATCCCTCCAGATCGTAACGGGTCAGATCAAAATAGATGACTTCTCCGTCAAAGGAGGAGTTGGATCTAATCATCTGGATGCTTTGAGCGTGGCGCTCTGCCAGCGAAGCATAACCCTCCAGGACCGCCTGCTGAGAGGCCACTTCCTGCAAGGGCTGGAAAGCCAGCTGGCGGATGATCTGCTGCAACGATTCCGGTGTCTTATTGGCTTCGATCACGGCAGCCAGTTTCTGGGCGGGTTCCCGCACTTCGACGGCATCTTCCGCACTTTCGTACTGGGCTCCGTCTATGATGTCGGCCCATCTCACCAAGTCCTCCAACATGGGGCACTCAAATCCGAATTCCTTGCGCGTTACCGTGGCAATGAACTTAGTGCAGGATTTGAAGCTGGGATCGTAGAACTTCCTCCTGCTGCGGTCTCGCAGAAAATGTTGCTCGTCTTCCGGCGTCAGGAAGGCACTGTAATGGTGATCAAACCACCAGGTGAGACGTTCGGTATAAGCGTACTTGAAATCGACAATCGCGTTTTCATCGCCCCGGAACAACCCGTCATGAAACTGCCGTCCCGCTTGGTGAGTCATCCCCTGCAGGATGAATTCGGCTTCGGGATTCACCTTTTCCAGGTAGAAGCGATGAAAGACGGCTGCTGAGGAGGCACCATCAAAACAGTTGTCGTGATACAGGATGTTGACGATCATCTTCCCTGAAATTACGTTCTCCTTTGGCTCCTCCTCTGTATTCCACGACATGCCAGGACACTCCGGTTTAGGCCGTTTCCACCACTTGCGCTTTCGGTCTCAGGCTGCTGACACTCAGCACAAAAGCCAGCATCATCAGAAGCCCGCCGGTAAGGTAGAGGTATTGAAATCCCAGGTGATCAAAAACTAATCCTCCCCAGATAGGCCCCAGGATCCGGGCCAGACTTCCCAGCGATTGTGTCACACCCAGAATTCCTCCCTGGTCTCCGGGCCCGCTTACCTGTGAAATGGAACTGGTAATCGAAGGGTTGGTGACTCCTTGTCCAAAGGTGAGGATAGCCAGGACGATCAAAAGGACGAATAGACTGGGGGCAAATGGCAGCAACCCCAGTCCGAAGATCATGCTGAACAACCCGACGGAAATCAACTTTCGCTCGCCAACCCACCCGACCAGGTGCCCAATGAGTGCCCCCTGCATCAGCGTTATCAAAACACCGATATAGGCAAAGAGGTAGCCGTTTTCGTGGGCCTCAAACCCGAACTTCTTTTGAGTCATCAGGGCAAAGGTGGCTTCCAGATTGGCGAACGCAAAAGTCACAATGAAAAAAAGCATCATGAAAATCCCAAGCTGAGGGTGCATCAGAGCGACCCGGATCCGGCCCAAATTCAAGCCGCGGCGGGAGTGGGAAGTACGGTTTTCCGGCTGGAGTGACTCAGGCAACAGAAAGAGCGCTGCTACGAAGTTGCAAAAGGACAGAGCCGAGGCAAACAGGGGAGGCAGGTTGAGAGCGAAGTGACTCAAAGTGCCGCCAATCGCCGGACCGAAAATGAACCCCAGGCCGTAGGCCGCACCCACCAACCCCATCCCTCGGGCCCGCCTTTCCGGTGGAGTGGAATCGGCGATATAGGCCTGGGCTGTGGAGATATTGGCACCCGCAATCCCGGCACAAACCCGCGAAATAAACAGCACCCACAATGAATGGGCTAGACCGAATATCAAGTACGACACGACCGAACCAAACAACCCCAGGAGAATAATGGGGCGCCGTCCCACCCGGTCGGAGATCCTCCCCCAGATCGGGGCAAAGAGGAACTGCATCAGGGAGTAACTGGTGGATAACAGGCCCACCACCAGAGCCGTGGCGCCGAAGTGCTGCGCGTAGAAGGGGAGCAGTGGGAGTACAATCCCAAAACCAACCAGATCCAGAAAGATTGTTACAAAGATGATGACTAACGGCGACCTTTTCATATTCACGGACTGTGTTGGTCAATCTTCACGGTGGTCCGGCCAAAAACGTCGATGACCGAGCCCGTCATGATAGCCGAATCCAAGGAGGCCAGGAACACTGCCACCCTGGCCACGTCATTGGGCTTCAGTTCAGTGGACAGAGGGGTCACGCTTTCCCTGTCTTCATCTATCCACGTAGAACTGACCTGACCCGGACAAATCACGTTGACATTGATGTTATACTCGACCACCTCTTTCGCCAGGGCTTGAGTCAGGCCAATGACGCCAAACTTCGATGCACAATGGGGAGCCAGGTTGGCATCTCCCAGCTTACCATGGATGGAGGAGATGTTGATGATGTTCCCTTGACCTTGAGCCATCATGTGGGGGAGCACGGCCTGGCAACAGAGAAAAATCCCCTTCAAATTCGTGTTCAGGGTCTGGTCCCAGTCCTCGAGAGTGACTTCCACAAACTTCTTGTAGATGAAGATCCCGGCGTTATTGACCAGGATATTGATCTTCCCACACCGCCGAAGGGCCTCGTCTACCAAATGCTGGACGCTGTTGACATCGGTAACATCCGTCTGGAAGGGCCAAGCCTGCAAGCCTTGGGCCTGAAGCTCCTCGGCCACCTTATGAAGTTTCGGCCAGGTCCGGCCCGCCACCAACACACCGGCTCCTTCCTGGGCAAAAGCCAGTGCAATAGCCCGCCCAATGCCGCTTCCTGCCCCAGTCACAATGGCAACCTTGTTCTTCAGTTTCATCGTTCCGGGCAATAACCCCACTGGAAGATGTTTGGGGGATGCTTGGAAAACGTAGAACTCTAGCAGAGTCTTACGGCCAGTACAAGAGGTTTTCAGAAAGCGATGCCCAATTCCGGACGAATAGGCTAGAATGGTTGCTTTGCCAAACGGTCGCATAAGAGGCGTCCTGGCCGGTCTATCCGGTATGTTACCATCAGACCTCGTCGCGCAACTCCAAGGGAAATGCATTCTGGTCACTGGGGACACTTACATTGACCGGGAGATTTATGGAGATGTTCTGCGTCTGGCCCCGGAGGCTCCCGTTCCCGTGGTCAGAGTGAAGTCCCGGCGCTTCATCCCTGGCGGGGCTGCCAACGTTGCCAAGAATGTCGCCATGCTGGGCGGTCGGGCCCTGCTGCATGGCAGCTTTGGGAAGGATGAAGGGGCTCAGCAAATCCTCGAGGAACTGCTGTCGGCAGGCGTGCGAGTCCCGTTGACTCTGGACCTGGCTGTACCCCTGTTGCCGGAACGCTGCCGTGTGTTTGCCGCCAACCAGCAACTGCTGCAACTCCTGCGCCACCCGAAGCGGGAAAGCGCCGAGAACTCCCTTCCTTCTCTTTTCTCTTTTTTATCTGGTCAGTCGGAGAAAGTATCTGCCGTGGTGGTTTACGATCAGGGGTACGGATTTGTCACCCGGCAGTTGCTGGAGGAACTGGACACGATCGTCCGCAGGGAGCGAGTACAGTTGATTATCGACGCCCATCCGGCTCATGTGGTTTGGTACGGCCAGGCCTCCTTGCTGACCTTCAATGCCGAAGAGAGTCTGGAAGCTGCGAAGCGCATGGGTCTCCGGACCGATTCAGTGGAGAAGGCCGGGGTGTATCTCAGCGAGAAGCTGGATTCCGGAATTCTTGTGACCCAAGGAGGCGAAGGGATGTCGCTTTTCCCGCGCCGGCAGACTCCCTCCAGGATTTTAGCCAACCGGGTGCCCATCGCGGACCGGGCGGGGGCAGGGGACAGCGTTACGGCAGTACTGGCTCTTGGCCTGGCCGCTGGCGCCGAACTCCGGCAGGCCGCAGAACTCGCCAACAAAGCCGCCGGGATTGTCGTCACCAAGCCGGGCATTGCCTATGTGAGGCCGGAAGAGCTGGTGAACTTGTTTCATGAAGAGATCAGCCAGCTGCTGCGCGAAAGCGCCGAGGTCAAGCAGCGGTTGATCCGCGAACAGTTGCCCGCCATCGAGAGTGTGGTGCGGGCCATCATTCGCACCTACCGCGAATCCAAAACCGTGTATGCCTTCGGCAACGGGGGAAGTGCGGCCGATGCCAATCACTTCATTACCGAGTTGGTCGGTCGGTTCATGGTGGAACGGAAAGCCCTGCCGGCAGTCTCTTTCTCCAGCAATGAGATCCTGATGACCTCCATCGCCAACGACTACGGGTATGAGAATACTTTCGCCCGCCAGGTGGAAGCCTTTGTGAAGCCCGGAGACCTGGTAGCGGCATTCTCCACCAGCGGGAAGTCCAAGAATGTCCTGAAGGCACTGGAGCTGGCCCGGTCGAGAGGGGCCACCACGGTGGGTTTTACGGGGGGGGCGGCAAGCGATCTTCCTGGCTTGTGCGACGTCTGTATTCGAGTTCCCTCCCAAGTGACTCCGAGGATACAGGAATCGCACGTGGTCGTGGTCCACATTATTTGTGAACTGTTGGAAAAGGAGCTAGCCCTGCCGGAACCAAAGTTTGTTTAAGTCCCCCCCCGGCGGGAATAGCAGTCTGCCGTATTGATATAGGTCATGATTGTCAACTCACCGCAAGAGCTTCTCCGACTGATCAAAGGATTTTCTGGCGCCCGGGTGTTAGTGCTGGGGGATGTTATGTTGGATGTCTACCAGAACTGCCGGCCGCTGGGCGTTGCCAACGAGGCGCCGGTCCCCCTGCTGGAAATTTGCAGTGAGACTTCATCTCCCGGAGGAGCCTCCAACGTTGCCCGTAACCTGGCCCAGCTGGGTGTGCAAACGCGTCTGTTTGGAAGGGTGGGAGATGATGCAGCAGGTCGGCAGCTCGCCGGGGATCTCTTGAGCGTGAAAGTCGATTTCCAGCCCTCGATTACCAACGCTCCCACCATCCGCAAAACTCGGGTTCTTGCCGAAAGCCATTACTACCTTCGTCTCGATGAGGAATCGGTCGAGCCGATTGAAGGCGCGGAACTGGCCGAACTGCTGGCATCGATCGAAGCCGGTCTCACCGCTGTGGATGCGGTTGTGATCTCGGATTATGACAAAGGTCTTTTCACCGCGGACTCACTGGCGGCGCTGGGGCCGGTTTTGGATGGGTTCAAGGGAATAGTTCTGGCCGACCTCAAGCCGCAGAATCTTCCGGGCGGCAAGTGGTTGGATGTCCTTACTCCCAACCTCGGGGAAGCTCGTGCCATGCTGGCGCAGTTTGAGGCGGGCCCTGTGGAGGAGTTTGAAGACACACAGGTAGCGGAAAAGCTTAGCCGCGCTCTAGGTTGCGAAGTGGTCCTGACCCTGGGGGCCCAGGGGATGGTCCTGGCACAAGGGGGCCGGCTGCTGGGGAGGCTGGATGCCTTCTGCAAGTCGCCGCATAACTCCTCCGGTGCCGGCGATACGGTGCTGGCTGTCCTGGCCGCCGCCCTGGCCTGTGGAGGCGGGTTGAGTGAGGCTGCATTGCTGGCCAGTCTGGCGGCCTCGATCTCGGTCTCACATAGGGAAACCCATGCGGTTTCCTCAGAGGAACTGGTCCAATTTATCGAAGCCTCCCAAGAAGTATCCGGCTTGTAGGGTTGAACCTCGTTGACGCGTTTTGGGGTCCATTTCCCCCGGGAATACTGCGATGCTACCGATCCTCCTTGGAAAGCTCATCCCTTCTATCTTTCCGGGGGTGCTACGTAGTCATGGTGTCCTTCGTGGACAGAATCCACTGTTGAGAGTCGTCCGATGTTGAAACGCGAGTTTGGATGGACAGGAGTGAAAGTGCCGGTCGTCGGGCAGGGTACTTGGATGATCGAAGGCAGCAGGGAGGTTGAACAGCGAGCCATTGAAGCACTCCGCTTGGGGCTGGACCTGGGAATGACCCACATCGACACGGCAGAAATGTACGGCAGTGGAAGGGCAGAGGAACTAGTGGCGGAAGCCATCGCCGGTCGGCGCGAAGAGGTGTTCCTGGTTAGCAAGGTCCTTCCGTCCAATGCATCCTATGAGGGAACGCTCCGTGCCTGCCAGTCGAGCCTGAAGCGTCTACGGACTGACTGGCTGGATCTCTACCTGCTCCACTGGGAGAGCCGCTACCCGCTCAGTGAGACCATGCGTGCCCTGGAAACGCTGGCGGAAGAAGGGAAGACCCGCTTTATCGGCGTCAGTAATTTCGATCTGGGAATGCTTCAGGCAGCCCAGCGTGCCCTGCGGAAGGAGCGGATTGCCTGCAACCAGGTGCTTTACCATCTGGGTGACCGGGGTATCGAGAGGAAACTCATCCCTTACTGCGTAGCTCAGCAGATTGCCGTGGTGGGCTACAGTCCCTTCGGGCATTCGGATTTCCCGTCAGCCAAGAGTACGGGCAGACGAGTCCTTGAAGAAATCGCCCGGCGGCACGACCGTACCCTCAGACAGGTGGTGCTCAACTTCCTGACACGTCAGCCGGGTGTTTTCACAATTCCCAAGGCCAGCCGATTGGAACACGTTCGCGAGAACAGCCAGGCGGCAGGCTGGGAACTGTCTGAAGAGGACCTGCAAGCCATCGAACGGGTCTTTCCTGCTCCAGATCATGACGTTCCCCTCGGGATGCTCTAGCCCGGATTTCTCACCAACGGAAAGGGGTCAGGCTGCATCCAAGCGTTTAAGCAATTTGTGAGTATTAACTTAGACGCCAGAGAGGAAGCAGCCTGATGAAAACAGAGTGTAACGGGAAAGGGTACGAGTTGCAACCGTTGGGGAGGCGAGCAGTGGTGGCGGATTTTGAGGGGGGACGGATCACGTCGGAGGCGGGGGCTGTTTTGTTACGGGAGCTAGAGAGCAAGCGGGGGATGGTGCGACAGTTTGCCGAGTGTTTTGTGGATTACCGGGATGGGGATCGCATTGAGCACACGGTGGAGGAGCTGGTCAAGCAGCGGGTGTACGGGCTGGCATTGGGCTACGAGGATTTGAACGATCATGACCGGTTACGGCAAGACCCGCTGGTGGCCTTGCTGGTGGGGAAGGAAGATGTGGAAGGACGGGATCGGCGACGGGAACGGGACCGGGGCAAAGCGCTGGCGGGCAAGAGCACCTTGAACAGGCTGGAGCTGACGCCGGAAGGAGCGGGTCCGGAGGCACGCTACAAGAAGATTGGGGTTCAGACGGAAGCGGTGGACCGATTTTGGGTGGAGATGTTTATCCAGTCGCATCCTCAGGCGCCGGCAGAGTTGGTGCTGGACGTAGACGCCACCGACGATCCGGTGCATGGGGAACAGGAGGGGCGGTTTTTTCACGGCTACTACGGGGAGTACTGTTATCTGCCGCTTTACATCGTTTGTGAAGGTCAGGTGTTGTGCGCGCGGCTGCGGTCGAGCAACATGGACGCGTCAGAGGGAGTGGTGGAGGAACTGAAACGCATCGTGGGACAGTTGCGGGAGGCCTGGCCGCAGGTGAAGATCATGGTGCGAGGGGATTCCGGTTTTGCCCGGAAAGAGTTGATGAGCTGGTGCGAATCGGACAAGGTGGGCTATGTGTTGGGGCTGGCCCGCAACTGTCGTTTGGAGAAAATCCTAGAGCCGGAGATGGAACAGGCCCGGCAGGAGTATGAACAGACGGGGAAGGCGGCCCGGCGTTTCCAGGATTTTGTTTACCAGACGCGGGACAGCTGGAGCCGGCAGCGGCGGGTGGTGGGCAAGGCGGAGTACTTGGCCAAGGGGCCCAATCCCCGCTTTGTGGTGACCTCGCTGGGTGGGGAGCAGTGGGCAGCTCGGGACTTATACGAGCGGCTGTACTGTGCGCGGGGGGAGATGGAGAACCGGATCAAGGAACAGCAGCTGGATCTGTTTGCGGATCGGACCAGTGCCAAGACGATGCGGGCCAACCAGCTGCGTCTGTGGTTTTCGACCCTGGCTTATTTACTGCTCCATCTCCTGCGGCACTGGGCGTTGGCGGGAACCGATTGGGCCCGGGCTCAGTGTGGGACACTGCGGACGCGATTGCTGAAGATTGGGGCCCAGGTGCGGATCAGTGTGCGGCGGATGGTGATTTCGCTGGCCAGTGGTTGTC
This sequence comes from Terriglobia bacterium, assembly GCA_041484625.1. Lineage (GTDB taxonomy): Bacteria > Acidobacteriota > Terriglobia > Versatilivoradales > Versatilivoraceae > JBGPHY01. The sequence continues at coordinate 10,192 of JBGPHY010000149.1, forward strand.
CCTATCAGCTGGTCTTTGAGCACGCCTACCAGAGGTTGCGACAATTACCCAGCAGGGCCTGACGGCGACAGCAGACAAAATCCCCCGGGGAGCTTCGGGTAGGAAATTAGGCCGGAGTGTCTATACCGCAGGCCCGATAGAGCGGCAGCTTGGCCATCGAAGAGTCAGATCCGGCTGGGGAGGTCAAAAACACCCAGCTTTACCCAACTTCAGGAAATCGAGATGCGGGTTTTCGTGCTCTTTCGTGGCTATTTCTCCTATGGTGAGAAATGCGGGTTAGTTTCGGGCGGGGGATGGATCAGTCGACAGGGATTTCGTTAAATTGCCAGAGTCACTTTGCACCTTTAGGCACCTGGATATCCCCCCAAAGATTCG
>JBGPHY010000150.1:0-10541 GCA_041484625.1 Terriglobia bacterium
CTGATTCCACCAGCAGTCAAGACCCAAGCCGTTCTGAGAAGAATCGTCCGCCTGGTCACGGCCGGATGGGGGCTTCCGCCTACCTGGAAGCTGAGACCATCCACTGCTCTCATCCTGACCTTCAGGCCAAGCAACCCTGCCCCTGCTGCCGTAAGGGAACCCTCTACCTGCTGCGAAATCCCTCCATCGAAATCCGTATCATCGGCAGTCCGGTTCTCACTGCCAGAGAGTATGAACTCGAAAGGCTTCGCTGCAGCAGCTGTGGGGCCGTCCTGACGGCTCCCCTCCCGGCCGACGCCCCACTGGAAAAGTACGATGCCAGGGCCAAGGTCATCGTGGCTGTTTTAAAGTATGGCTACGGGATGCCCTTTTACCGGCTGGGACAGTTGCAGGGGCATCTCGGGGTTCCGCTGCCTCCCGCTACCCAGTGGCAGCTGGTCGAAGAGGTGGCCAATGCCGTCTTTCCAGTCTATAGAGCCTTGAAGCAAATGGCTTCCCAGGCGGAGGTCCTCTATGCCGATGACAGCCCCATCCGGATCCTTTCCCTGATGGCTGAAAACGAGAGGGAACCGGAACCGGAGCGGAAGGGAATGCGGACTACGGCCCTGATTGCCACTCTTGGGGAGCATTCCATCTACCTTTATGAGTCCGGCCGCAAGCATGCCGGTGACAATCTCGGAGACCTCCTGGAAGGTCGCCCCCAGCACCTTGATCCCCCCATCCAGATGACCGACGCCCTGGCCTCCAACACCAGCCACTCCTTTCAGGTCCTCGTTACCCACTGCCTCCTCCATGCCCGCCGGCTCTTTTTTGAAATCAAGGACTTTTTCCCCGATGTTTGCGGGCGGGTGCTGGACGATATCGGCCAAGTCTACCATTTTGAAGATCTGGCCAAAAAACAGGGGCTTAACCCGGCCGAGAGGCTGGCCTTTCACCAGCAGCACAGCGGACCGGTCATGGAGGAACTGAAAAGCTGGCTCGAGGAGCAAGGGGATCAGAAGCAGATTGAACCCAACAGCAGTCTGGGAAAAGCCACGCGCTACCTGCTCGGTCACTGGGAGACGCTGAGCGGATTTTTGAGAATCCCCGCCGCCCCCATTGACAATAATGCAGCCGAAAGAGCACTCAAAACCCCGATCCTGAACAGGCGGAATGCCTATTTCTTCAAGACTCAGAACGGAGCCGACGTTGGATCTGTCCTGATGAGCCTGATCAAAACCGCCATCGAAGCCGGAGCGAACCCGGTGGAATATCTGGTGACTCTGCTTGAGCAGGCCCGCCAGGTCAGGAAGGAACCTCATCTCTGGTTGCCCTGGAATTACAGCGAGCAAAGGGCAGCCGCCTGAAGGGATTCTCAACCGGCGACCGGACGCCAGAGCGGTGCCAGATCGGCCCGCTCCGGGTTGCCATTCCAGAGGATGATCTGCAACTGCCGGGCCGCCAGAACTTGCAGGGACTGCTCTGTCTCGGTGGGCCACCAGCGGAATCGTCCCTTGGATAGTCGCTTCAGGCAGAGCCACATGCCGTCCCCTTCATAGACCAACGCCTTGATGCTGGTACGGGACCTGTTAATGAACAGAAACAGGGCGCCGCAGAATGGATCTTTTTCAAACTTCAAGCGGCAGAGAGCCGCCAGGGAATCAATCCCTCGCCTGAAGTCCACAGGCTCCACGGCGAGATAGATCCTCTGCTGGGGGACCAACTGCAGCATAACTTACCTGGCATAGAAGGAGTGGATTACTTTTTCCAGGAAGGTGGTATCAAGCGGATCGCCTTCCACAGAAAGGCGGCTCCCATCCACCCATTCTAAAACAAGGCGCAGTCTTGAGGATTGGCGCTGTGGACTGGGCGTTTCTCCAGGAAAAGCCAATTCGACAAAGGAGGGCTCGATGGATTCGGGTTTCCGCAAATCCATACTCAGTTCCAGGGACTTTTCTTTCAGCTGGGTGTAGTTGACCCGGAACTCACGGCACACTCGGTTGAGGCCGTATTGCTTGATGTGGGAGGCGGCCAGCCTCCAGAGCCGGTCGGGGATGGGGCTTCGCTTGGGGCGATTCGTTCGCCAGGCTTCAAAGTGCTTTTTATCTTTGATGAATTCCGGACTCAGAATCTGCAGCATCGGGGCGTTCCTCCTCGAAAATACTCGATACGAGGAGTCTAACCCACTGATTCCCGGTGATGCACGCACCGTTGCAGAAAGGTCACTTTATATCCGCCTAATCCGGGAGAACATTAAGCCACCAGAAGACTTTGAGTCCAGCCGGAAGCGGCAACTGCGAGAGGCTACTCACCGAGCTTGGCAACAAGAACAGGAGGAGAAAGCCAGGATCGAGCTTGTTTACATCGAGTACAGAGATCTAGCCATCGAGAGATACATTCAAAAAAACTACAGCAAAGAGTTCTATGCATCCTCTGTCAGGGCTAAGAAGGCAGAAATCCTCACGCAAGACAAACGGCTCAAAGACAGGTGGAATGATCAGACTCTCACTCAGGTGGCTGAAAGACGGTTGCGGCAAGACCTTGCTGCCCGGATTCCTCTGCTCACTCTTCAAGAATTCTGCGACCGCCAGTATCAGGAACGTCAACCAGACGAGGAATTACTCCCGGGCTTTGTCAGCGCGCAATCCCCGGGCACTTAAATACCCCACTATTTGGTTGTCTGAGAGTGAGAGTTGTCCAACATGCAATCACCTGCAGCTAACCATGCAAGACGGAACCATGGAAAAGAACGAACATCCACCTACTCCGACATTTGCGTTTCTGAACTCTTGCGCGATCTGATCCAAGGCTTGCCTGTTCTGATGTCGACCTGCAAAGAAAAGAACCCGTATGTCTACTCTGTATCTTGCCTCACAAAAGCCATTGAGTTCAGGTCTCCAGTGATTCATTCGAGGCATCCTTGGGCACTGGAAAAAACTGGCCAAGTGCCTGATCTAGCAAGGGTGAGGTATTCACCACCGTGTGCTCTAGTACTTCAATCCAGTTGAGTGAAATGGACTGATCGGAGATAACCATGCCAGGCCTAATGGAAAGGTCGAAGGATGGGCAACTCCAAAAGGAGTCGATATGGAGATCTTCTCACAAGTGATGAACTGGTTTTTCGCGTTCCTGGCATTAGCTGCCCTAGTCATTGGGTATTTGCTTTTCAAGAAGCGCAAAGAGGAAGAATGACCAGAGTCCCTGCGTATTCCGTGGCTTCGACAAACAAATGAGAGGAGTGGACATGGTAAGGCAAACGACACGAAGATCTTGGGTCATTCTAGCTCTGTTTCTGATTCCTGCCGTACTTTACGCACAAATACCAGTGGCACCAACTTTCCAGAATGCCATAACCGACATTCGAACAATAGCAGTAGCCTGCGGGACACTGGTTTCCGGGCTGGTCGGGTTGATGGGCCTGGGAAGGACAGCCTACAAGCTCGCGCAAGGCGACACTGACTCGATGACTGCTCTGATCTTCGCCATTGTCGGCATCGTGCTCGGTTTTCTGGCCAACACCTTTCTTAACCCATGAAAGAGACTCCTATCTTCCGTAACATCCAGCACGTGCCTCGAATCTGGGGCGTCACTTACGTGAAGCTCTTCGGCTCCCTGGGTGTCGGCTTGTTGGTGATGACTGTTTCTTTTGCCCTTGCCAATCGAGGATCGGCCTTTCAGAAGATGTCTCTCATCGTTTTTGGCGTTTTACTGACGGCTGCTCTCTACGGGATTTCGTTCTGGTTAGACAACCGCGACCCGCTGGATTCGAATACAACACCCTTTATCAAACATGAACTCAATTCCCAGTCACTTTCTCTTCAGCAGGTGATTTTGGTGGACCGTGAAGATTCCTAGCATGAGGTTCCGCGAGCTGCTCCGCGACATCACCCAGGTTGAGCAGAAGTTGGAAAACGTCCTGCTCTACGTTGATTTCTTGGACCACACGCTCCCCATCATCTTGATGAAGGATGGAGCGTTGCTTATCCTATTTGAGCTGGGTGGCCTGAACTACGAGGGTTTGTCTGAAGAGGACAAGCAGCAGTACAGCTACTATGTGCGGACCGCCCTCGAGCAACTCCCCGAGGAAGGCGCTGGATTCATGCTTTCGAACCTCCTGATCCGGGACACGCCCGATCCGATCCCACTGCAGAGAAACCCGCAGGCACATCCTCTGATCCAATATATCCAGTCCAATAAGCAGAAGTTCTGGGACACCATGATCGCCCAAAGCTACGGCAACCGGATTCTCTGTGCTCTTCGTTACTTCAGCCCGCGCCGGAAGGAGCCTCCCTGGAACCTGCTCATCCAGGAAGGCAAGTTGTTCCAGTTCTATCGTGATCAACTCTGGATGAGCGCCTTCAAGCTGGAAGAGGGGTTTCTCTCTTTGAAGAATGCTTTCTCCCGCTTTGGATTCCAGACCTTGGACCGGTCGGAGTCTTTCCAGGCTCTCTATGAGCTTATCAACTTCGCGAAAGCGCCGGCCTACCGCCCCGATTTGTCCCTTAACGCCCAGTTGGCCCACAGCCATTACCTCTTTCGTCCCAGCGAGGAGCACGTCGTTGTCAATGGCAGCCAGTACTGCTCACTCGTAGGGATGAAATACCCTCCACCGTCCTCTCTCGCCATGTATCTCCGGCGCTTTTACGAACTGGGCTTCCCCCTGGGCTTGCGCCAGTCGATCGGCTTTTGCAGCAAACAGCGGCTGTACAAGGACCAGGATTTCAATACTCCAATCGCTCTGGCACTCTCCACCGTTGACAGTAAGAACCTCAGATACGTCGAGGACGTTAAGGACTTCCGTGACCGGATTGAAAACGAGAAGGAGCTTCCGCTGTGGTGGCACTTCACGGTGCTCGTGCGCGCTGGCGACAAAGAGACTCTCCGTGCCCGCCGGACTCAAGTGGTCGGCCTGCTGAAAGACATTGGGAGCTTTGGAATTACGGAGAGGCGCAACTTGAAATCCGCTTTCTTCTCCCTTTTACCAGGTCATGACCGCTTCTATCTGCGGCGCTCGCTGATGGCCAGTGCCAATGCGGGAGATCTGTTGAGCGCCTATATTCTTTACCGGGGGGACTCCGATCCTGTCGACTACCTCCAAGACCGTCTCCACGGAGTTTTTTCCTACCACCCCTTCACCAAACGGGAAATGGCTCGTCACCGGGCGGTATGTGGTCCCACTGCTGGAGGAAAGAGCTTCTTCATGATTAAGGACATCCTCTCTCACTTAATTGTCAACCCGATGGTGTGGGTGGTGGATCTCTCCAACTCTTATGGGGATCTGTTCGAGTTTCTGCGCGAAGAGATACCGTCAGAAACAGCCATCATGCGTGTTTCGCGCACCCATACCAGCTTTCACTTCAATCCGTTCCTGCTGGACGAGCTGTCTCAACCGGTGGCTGAGGAGCAATTTGAGTTCTGCATGGGCCTCTTGAAGCTGATGGCCGGCAAGGAACTGACCACACCGGCAAACGAGATGGCCATGCGCAATGGCCTGGCCGAGTTTTTCAATGGCTATCGAATGCTGTTGCGCAATCAGCAGCAGGCGACACCCATTCCACCGCTGACTCTGCTGTCCAACCTCATGCAGATGGAGCTGAAGAATCCAGACCTTGCCAACGCTTTCAAACTTTGGACCGTGGGGCGACGTGGAGAGATTTTTAACAGTGGCAAGGACACCCTGAAAAGCGCCCGCTATTGCTACTTCGATCTCAGGGATTTGGACGGCGAGTGCGAGCTGATGACCGCCATCGTCTATGTGATCTTCTCCAAGGTTTATCGAGATATCGCCGACGAATCCCTCAGGCGTGTCGAAAAGCGCTTTGTCCTCGACGAAGCCCACCGCTATCTGACGAATGAGGCCTTTTCCTTCTGGGTCTCCCTCATTGCCCGAACCGGCCGGCATTGGAACATCATGCTGGACATCATCACCCAGTCGTTGGCCGATCTCGACGATCCTATCCAACCCTGGTCTCGTGCCATCGTCACCAACCTCAAGCAAGCCTTCTTCTTCGGTGGTCAGACCGACATCGAGGCTTCTCTGCGCAAACTGCAGATGACCGACTACCATCTCGAGCAATACCGGACGCTCGATTCTTCCAAGCACGAGGTGCTGTACTGGTCAGCTGGCGGCCTCCGTCGCATCTTCAGACCCATCGCCGATCCCTACACGTACTGGCTGGCTACCACCAGCCCCGAGGAGCGGGAGATGAAGACGCTGATGAAGCAGCTTCATGGAGGCAGGGTTAGGAATGCTGTCGAAGAGCTGGTCCGGCTGACCGGACATTGCCACACGACCCAGGAACGGTTGGCCATCCTGGAGCCTCACTTGCGGGAACGCCTCGCGAATGTCCCACGCGATGAGGATGCGGCGGCACAAGGTAGAGCTTTCCTTGTGACTCACGCTGCACGCTGACCGACAAATGCCGGAGAACCGTTTTGGTTGAGGCAAGAAGACGAAAGGTATCAATCACAGGGGGACTGTACAGATGAGGCCCTTCCATTCTTCAGTTTCGCTGGCCGCCCAAATCAGAAGGAGATCCTCGGCCACCGAATGGATCGCTGTCTTCTTCGAGACTACCAGCACACCGGGGCAGGTCTGTTTGCCGACGAACTCGGCAAAATGCCTGGGCATGGTCTTTCGGTCGTGGGTGACGAGAATTCTTCCCTCGCGGGCCGCTAGGGCCAGTACCTGGAAGTCGTTTAGGCCTCGGAGACCGGCCGTATCAGCGCTCTGGAAGTCGACGGCCGGCTCGCGGCGTAGCACAGCCGCCACAATGTCGGCGTTGAAGTCAGCATCGGCCAGGAAGCGGATCTTCATGAACGGCGGGTCTGCAGTTGGGATCTGGCCTCTTCCAGCTTGCGGTATAGCAGCGGATTGGTCTGGCGGGAGGCTTGGCGTAACGTCTCAAACTCCGCCTCTTCCTGCTGCAGGTAGGCGTCGATCTCGGTCTGATGGGCCAGATAGAAGGCAATGGCCCCGTAGACTTCTTCGAGGCTGATCACTGGAAAGGAGTGCGCGATGCTTTCGGGAGAGGCCCCACGGAGGAAGGCATAGACAATCGAATCCAGGGAGACACGGCTCCCTTTGATCCAATAGCCCGAGTCTCGCTGCTCCACATACTCCTTGCTCATTACGTTTGCATCTCCCCAAGGGATTCTTCACCCATGGTAGCAAAAACACTGGATGTGTGTCAGAGGAAAAAATCGCAGAACCCAGACGAGCTGGCCGGATGGCCATGAAAAGAGGCAGCAAAATGAGAAAACTCGTGCTGACGGCAATCCTGACAGCAGCTATGTTCCTGTTCGGCCTGGTTGGCCAGGCTCACGCTTTCATCTTTGTCGACCTCGTGGCCAAGGTTCAGCGCATCACCATGATCAGCTAAGCTGCCAAGCAGATCGAGGAGTTTGAGAAGTACAAGGACGAGTTTGACAAGTACAAGCTTCAGTTCGACAAGTACTTCATGACCTTCCGGCGGGTATACCGGCGACTCTCTTCGCGGGAGTGGCGGGATTTTACCCCTTCGGAGTGGGCACACCTCAGAGACCACTTCATCGGCATCTGGAAGACCTTTGACGAATTGGCCTATGAGGCCCAAGTAGTGTCGCTCACGGCCAGTCCGCTCTATGCCCGCTCCCCCGAATACAAGGAATACACCGACAAGCTCATCCAGCTTTCAGAACAGCAGGTGGTTCAACTCAAGAAAGAAGAAGCGCACCTTGTGGAGCTTCCACCCATGGACGGGCTGCACCAGGCAGCCCTTGAGCGATTCAAGAGCCAAAACGCCAGCTTGGTCCTGGGTGAGGACCAGGAAGATAACGAAGTCGCTTTGAGCCAGCAAATTGCACTCTTGAATTCCATCCTGATCGAAATTGCCACCATCCAGACAGAACAGAAAGTGGTCGAGCAGCGCTTGCTTACCCAACAAAAGGAAACCCGCAACCTGATCATGAAGATGAAGCAGCTCGAGATTGAGGCTCAAAAGGGCGACGTCCGAAATCTCTAACGACTGCTAGAGATTACCCGCAGCCAGTGAGGAACCCATGAGATTAACCCAGCCCTCCTCTTTTTTCTCTGTCTACAGTGTCAAAGCCGGGGCAACTCTTTGCTCCCACTTGCTGCTCCTCGATAGCAAGGACGACAGATCTGTCCAACACTTCAGCCGCCGGTTCATGGTGTTCACAGACCCATCCTGGATTCCTGAGGGGGGTAACCGATGAGCCTTTCCACTCTGCTCGACAGTCTTTGGTTCGCTCTACGTGGCAATGGAGGCGGAGTGGACTTCGTGGTAGTGTACACGGCTTTGGGCGCGATCATTTGGGCTTTCTTACTCTTTAAGGTCTTTCTGCAGGAAGGCCTCCATGTGGCCATGGGCCATGCTTCCGAACTCCCCAAGATCCTGGTCAAGTACCTCTTCATCGCCGGGATGTTCGGGATCTGGCCTCAGCTCTCTGGCCACATCTTTGATGCCATCAAGATCTTGGCATCCCAGTTTTATCCAGACCTGAACCAGCTCTTGGATAACATGGCAGCATCGATGGGCTTTATCTCAGCCACGGACCAGGCAGCCAACAACACCCAGGGTCTGACCAGTGCCATCCTGGGGGCTCTCTACAACCTGACCATTGGCAGCTTGCTGAGCCTGGTGGGCATGCTGGTGCTCTTTCTCTGCTACGCGCTGGTACTGGTCAATATAGTGGGTTCACTGACCATCCTGGCAATGAACCTGGTCCTGGGTCCAGTCTTTTTCGCTCTGGCTTTCGATAGAGATTTCCGTGGCCACAGCCAGAAGTGGCTGGCGGCCATCCTCTCCTACATCCTGCTCATTCCGCTCTATGGCGCCGCTCTGACTGTCGCGGCTGCCATCGCGGGTGCCTCAGTTCCGGCTAATGTGTTTGGCTTGCCGTCGGCAGCTCAGATCCTGGCCCAGTTGCTTGGTCCCATCATGTCGCTTGGCGTGGTCTTTTCGACCAACAAGATCGTCAATGCCCTGGTGGGGGGAGCAGCAGGGTCAGGGGCGGGCTCCCTGGCGCTTGGGATTGCTGGCATTGGCGCCAAGCTCTTTCCGGGAGGCGCGATCCTGCGGTCCACTGCTGCGGGCGGGAGAGCCACAGTCAGAGCGGCATCTAGCGCTGCTAGGACCGTCGCAGGAAAGTTGAGTTCCACCGCTCGGGCAGCCCTGGGAAGGAAATGAGAACTCACGATTCATTGACGACAACTTTTCCTCGGAACCCCTGGCCCATGTGTAGAAGGGGTGAAGCTCTCAGCGAGGCGGGGGACAGGTCACTCCCACAAACGGAGGGCACCGAATGTTGTTGTTGCAGTCATTGATTCTGGAGTAGGAGGCATCGTGTCCTGCGCCACCGATGACTTCATTCGTTCGAGCGGCAACCTGGCTTTTGTCAATACCTGGCTGAAGCTGATCGCCCTGGTGCTGTTTCTTACTTCGCTGCTGCTCGGTGGGGCGTTATTGGTCAAGATCGTCGAGGGCCGCACCGAGCGGATCGTTCCCATTGTCATCAACCAGGCGACGGGAGATGCCGTGCCGGTGGACTACAGTGTGGTCGATGCTGCTGGCGAGCAGCGCTCTCCGGTTGAAGTTCGCAAGTTCTGCGAAGACTTCCTGCGGGAGCTGTTCACCTACAACCGATTTACGGTGAAAACCAACCTCGAATCCATCGTGAAGTGGGCCACTCCGGAGGCGTTAGTCCAGGTGAGGGAAGCCATCAACCTGGGTCATCGTTCCGAGCTCATTGGCCGCAATGTCCAGGGGCTTGCCGAGGTCCGAAGCTTTCTCATCACCGAGACCCAGCCGCTTCTTAAGGTCCAGGCTTACTTCCAGGCCAAAGCCGTGTCTCAGACCAACGAAGTCCTGGAGGATGGCCAGTTTCTGGCCGTTCTGCTCATTAGGCCGATCAAGCGCTCCCTGCGCAATCCCCATGGCCTGATCCTGATCGAGTACCGCCAAAGCATATTCAAGGAGGAACAATGACTCGCTTTTTTCAGATTCTTTTACTGGCCTTGCTACCGGTCCACTCTCTCCTGGCAGCCCATCCGCGCACCTTGACCTGCAACTTCGATGGTGAGAACGCCAGTAAAGTCTACCAGGTCGTCACGGGGGTAGGCGTTGGCACCACTTTCCGCTTGCCTGAGGGCTGGAAAATCGCCGACTTTGTGGTCACTGATCCGAAATCATTTCATGGGGAGTCTAACGGGACCATCGGCATTGTGACGCCGCTGGCGGCTAGGCGGACGACCTCCGTTTCCATATTCACTGAAAACGAGAAGCTCTTTGTCTTTAACCTCTCTTCAGAGTCCGCAGACATCGTTGACCAGTTGGTCATTGTGGAATGCAACAACTTGCAGTTTTTCAACCAGAAGGTCAGAGCTGAAGCCCAAAAGATAACCAGAGAACGCCTGGACGTGGCTCAAAGCCGGTGTGATGCCTCGCTGGACCAGAAAACCAAGGAGCAAAAGGAGAAGTTGTTGTTCTCAATCAATTCGAACTACGAGATCAAAGACCACAAATTCTCGATCGGTCGGGTTGTCGACGACCATATCTTCA
>JBGPHY010000151.1:0-10437 GCA_041484625.1 Terriglobia bacterium
GCTGAGTGCCAGCCTGCGGGGGGTGTCTCTGTTCCGGCCTGACCGGTTCTCTCCATAAAGGGACGACCCCCCGGTCGCCGCAAGCCGTGCGTTTTTCACGGATTCAAAAGCCCGCGTTTCCCGCCAACAACGCGATCAGCGTGGCTACCAAAAACCGGATTTTCATGGAGGACTTAATGCCGCTTGAGACGAACGTGCCCATCATGCTAAAGTACCAAAATGAATTATCAAGCTATTATTACAATTGAGCCTGGAAAGCGGGGCGGAAGGCCTTGTATCCGTGGGATGCGTATTACCGTCTATGACGTGCTTTCCTATCTTGCTGCTGGAATGAGCCAGGAAGAACTGCTTGCGGATTTCCCCTATCTGACGAAAGAAGACATCCTCGCCTGTTTAACTTATGCTGCGGAACGTGAACGGCAGATGGTCACCGTGCACGGATGAAACTTCTGTTTGACCAGAATCTGTCACCCCGCCTCGTAAACCTTCTTTCTGATCTTTTCCCAAACTCGAGCCACGTCTATCACCTCGGCCTTGACAGGGCTTCCGATGATGAACTTGGCAGTATGCTCGGGACAACGCTTTCGTCCTTGTCACGAAGGACGCAGATTTCAGTGACATGAGCGCGCTCAAGGGCTTTCCGCCCAAATTAATTTGGATTCGTATTGGCAACTGCACGACTGTTCAGATAGAAGCCCTCCTTCGCTCGCATTTTGCGGATATCGAACAGATGAAAGAGAATCCCCAGTCAGGAATTCTTTCCCTCTTCTAGATCCGTCATTAAGGGTGAGAGCAGTTCGCGAAGCCAACAAAGTACACGCCGCTTTTTGGGCATGGAACACTCCAGAAGGCTTCCGGCCTTTGAATCCTGCAGGCCTCGTAGAAGCGAAATATTTATAGATTACGGACCCAGGTTCAGAGTTCAAGCTTTAGCTTGGTTTATTCGGTTCGTGCAAGCTGAAGCTTGAACTCTGAACAACTCGGAGCTTCAGGAGGGTAGGCCTCTTTCTATAAAGATGCCGCCTCCACGAGGCTCCACTCGCGTGAAGCAACACAGCCTGCATCTCAGGAAATGACCCGCAGATTTGTCGCACACCATGACACGAACTATAGCTCCAAACGGCAAAACGATGCTTGGTTGTGCCCGTGTCTCACTTTCTTGGCAAATCGGCCGTCCAATTGAGCACAACATGGATCTGGGCAGAGCTGGGTGGTTGTCTGACCAATATGTAAAAGTATTGGCCGTCGGGACTCACGGCATAACTGTACTGGTCGGGTCCATTAATTGGACTAAGATTGGCGTTTTCGAACAATGCTCTGGGTGGACCTAACTGAAAAGTGCTCCCTGGCTTGACCTCGACAGACATCAGATAAAGATCCTTCTCCTCCGCAAGATTGACAAAGGTGTTATAAAAGAGTTCCTTGCCATCTCCCCGCCATTGTGGATGATAGCCGCCTTTACTCGTGATTCGCCACTTGCCTTCGCCTGATGGGAAGGAACGCACGTAAAGGTTGGAAACCGTCTCATCCGGACTAACTTGCTCAGGCGAAACGTAGGCGACCCAACGTCCATCAGGTGAAAGCCGGGCGTGGCCCGCTGACTGCAGGAAAAGGAAGGGTTTTCTATCTCCCAAGAGAGGGAGTGCCCACAACTCTGATTCTTGTTCCGGGGTTTGAATCTGGCTTTCGTAGAGTACGTAACACCCATCCCGCGACCAGTCGAGAAGGTACTTCATTTGTTTTGATTTCAAAAGTGCTTCCTCGATGCCTTCCCCGCTGGAAGCCTTCAAGTAAAGATTCCCGTAACTTGAATCAGGCTGCTCAGAAGAGCCATCTCGACTGGAACTGAAGAGAATCCGGCTTTCATCGGGTGACCAACGTGGACAGTAGTTCCAGGTTTTCGAAGCAGGTTCGGTGAATCGAGTCTTGATGCCTCGATGTAAATCGAGGATCCAGATATCGCCTTCTGTATTAGTAGGTCGTGGTTCCTCGAGTGCCAGGCGAGTACCATCCCGAGAAAGGTCCATATCGAAGTAATTACCTGGGGGACCGATGATCTCGATTTCCTTGCCCCTCCGATCAAACTTCTTGACTTGCGGGGTATTGATATTGGAATCCGGTTCCATATTACCACCATAGCAGAGAGTCCCATTTTCGGAAACCCACGGGAAGGTCCAGAGCTGGCCCTCTAACCCTAAAGGCACGGGGAGGAGATCTCCCGTGAATTGCAGGCTCCTGGCATCAAAGGGCCGGGCCAGCAAACGATCCTGCCGCACATAGAGCAGATAGCCTGGTGGAGCATATTTGAACCAGGTATATCGTCTGTCAAAAGAGAAGAACTTGTCCGAAGAATATGGGTCCACTAAGCGCTTGGTTTCAGACGAATCCAATGAACTCACGTAAATCCCGCAATTCTCCTGCTTTTTACTCAGGATGCCATAGAGGAAGTGCCGGCCGTCGGGGAGAAAGCGAGGACAGACGTGATCCGCTTCCTGTCGTGATTCATCAATAGTAGTGACCGGTACCGGTGTTCCACCCTCGGCCGACACTCGGGAGATCCCTTTGGGTTTCTCACTTCGCACGAATAAGATGGTCCCTTCCCGGTTCCATGTTCCCATGCCAGATTCGAATCCGGGCTCATAGGCAACGGCTGTTGGAATGGATGTCTCACAAATCGTGGAGGGAACTCCGATGTAACCTCGATCTTCTTCAGCGTGGCTTTGTGAGTTTCCTTTTCCCAGTAAGCAATGAAACGGCCATCCGGAGACCAGATCGGGTCCAGAGTGTTGTCTCCGATTTTGGCCAGGGAATAGGTCTTGTCGGAGTTCAAGGGTCGAATCCAAAGCGTACCCCCGCTCATAATGGCCAAGTTCTGCCCATCCGGTGAGATGAAAGGGAAGGCACCAGACTTAATGTCGGGTGGAGGGAATGTGAACCGAACAGCTTTTGTTTCTACAGTTGGCCGCTCGAAATAGCTCTTGTGGACAAACCATTCGGCAAGTGAAATGAAGAGTATTAAGAGTGCCGACGCCCAGACCAACCAGGCGCTCCGTCTTGATCGGACCTCAATGGGTGCTGAGACTTCTGGATGTGACAAGCTGTCGGCAATCCACTTCAGCTCATCGCCCAGGTCGCGGACCGACTGCCAGCGTTCCTCGGGATCTTTCGCCAGAGATTTCCTGACCACTCGCTCCAAGGCCGCTGGTGTCAGCGGTTGAAGGGTGGTGATGGGTGACGGCTGGGAGGTCAGAATCGCCACCGCTAGGCTGGCTTTGCTCTCCCCCTCAAACGCCTTCTTCCCCGTCGCCATCTCATAGATCACTACCCCTAGGGCAAAGATGTCTGTCCTTGCATCCGCCTCTTTTCCCTCCACCTGTTCCGGCGCCATGTAGGCCAGTGTGCCCAGCATCATCCCCTTTTCCGTCAGGCTCTCTTTTTCCGTCGACAAGCCGGAATCGCCGGAAGCATCCCTGGCTGACTGCCTCTTGGCCAAACCAAAGTCCAGCAGCTTCGCGCCGGTCTTGGTCAGCATGACGTTTCCCGGCTTCAAGTCTCGATGCACAATGCCGTAGCGATGGGCCTCGTCCAGAGCCCCGGCAATCTCGATGGCATAGCGCAAGACCTGATCGAGCGGCAGGGGGCCTTTCTCCAGCCGCCGGGCCAGTGTCTCTCCCTCCAGGTACTCCATCACCAGGAAGTCAACGCCGTCCTGCCGGCCGATGTCATAAAGAGTACAAATATGGGGATGGTTCAGACTCGACACCACCCGGGCTTCCCGTTCGAAGCGTTGCCGCAGGTCAGCATCATCAGAGAGATGGGCAGGCAAGACCTTAATGGCGACACTGCGCTTCAATCGAGTGTCCTGAGCGCGATAGACTTCCCCCATTCCGCCGGCACCCAACAGGGAGACAATCTTGTAAGCGCCAATCTGCCGCCCCAGCAGAGAGGGCTTCTGATCCTGGCCAATTCCCCTGACTGCGACCTCGACGGCCGGAGAACCCAAAAAGCCGCCGGCTTGCTGGTGGGCGAGGAGCAGCTTCTCCACTTCCCGGCGTAACTCTTCATCGCCGCCGCAAGCCTCTTCGAGGAACGCAGACCTCTGGTTGACTTCCAGCTCCAGGGCTGCATCCATCAGCTTGTCAATTTGCTGCCAGCGTTCGGGAGTCATAAAAGCAGTGATCAGTGGTCAGTGATCAACATGAAGCATTACGCAAAATGCGCTAACGCATCCTACTGCCTGACAGGATTACAATCGGATGGTGCTATTATATCATGAGGCAGCCGATATCAGAGAACGAGGGCTGACCCGCTCGTAACCCAAGTATCTCACTACTGGTTCCCCTTCTAAGTTAACGACTACCCTCCAACAGAAAACTCCTTGACTTTTTCAAATCGTCCGAAGGAGAATCAGCCATCCTTTCTCAAACCGTGTGGGACTAGCCAGGCGTGAAACGCTCATGTGGCGGCTGCTTTCATCCGTATTTAAGTCCTCCTCTTTTCAATTAGGTCGAAGTGCGCTCCAACCGTGCCTTTTATTGTTCTTCGTGTCCGGTCTTTTCTCCCCTTCTGCATGGGCACAACTTTACAGTGGTTCATTAACTGGAGTGGTCACCGATCCCTCAGGCGCCGTTGTTCCCGGTGCCCGCGTGACTTTGACGGACGTTGACAAAGGATTCACATACGAAACGCCGACCGATTCGGTTGGACGGTACGTTTTGCGTTCCCTTGCCCCCGGCACTTACCGGCTATCCGTGGAGGTTTTGCGTTTCAGTACCCATGTCCAGGAAGGGATCGTACTCGGGGTAAATCAAAACGCCACTATCGATGTGACCGTGAAATTGGGAGTCGAAGCTCAGTCGGTGGAGGTTCTCGAGTCGGCTCCTCTCCTTTCGACACAGGACTCGGTGACAGGTCAGGAACTGAAGCGCAATTTTATCAACGATCTGCCCCTGCTCGGCCGATCCGTCTTTGACCTGGCCCGGCTTTCGCCCGGAATCACGCAGGCGTCAGGTAACCCTGGGGGCCCGGCCAACAACTTCATTTCAAACGGAGGGCGCAGTGCCACGGCCGACATTCTGATGGACGGCGTCAGCACCACCAACTTCGAACAAAACAGCGGTATTCAGACGCCGCTGTATCTCCCTTCAGTGGATGCCGTGCAGGAGTTTAAAGTTCAGCAATCCAATTTCAGCGCTGAAATCGGTCTCAGTGGAGGAACGGTGGTAAACCTGGTCACTCGTTCTGGGACCAACAAATTTCACGGAACTGCCTGGGAATTCCTACGCAACAACGTGCTGACGGCCAATGATTGGTTCAGCAATTCCAGCGGTGGCAAGTTGGCGGACCGTCGCTACAACCTGTTTGGTGGGACTGTTGGCGGACCTATCCGCAAAGACAAGACATTCTTCTTCTTCGACTATGAGGGCTTGCGAGACACCGCGGCTCGGACCTTCAGAACAGGGGTTCCCAGCTCAGCCATGCGTCGCGGGGATTTCCGCGAAATCTGCGGACCGGGTTTCGACGCCATGGGGGCGTGTTTAAATTCAGAAGGACAACTCTGGGATCCTTACCCGGGGGTTTACGACCCTAATGTCGGAGGACCGGTGCGCTCTCGCTTTATTCCGTTTAATGACATCGCGAAATACCAGAGCCCGGGCAATCCCAAGCTGGACGGGACTCCCTACCAGCTTCCCCCCAGGCCTGGAAACCTCATCGATCCTCTGGCATTCAAGATGATGCAGTATTATCCGCTGCCAAACCTTAATGTTGGCACTTCAACCTACGACCGCTTCAATAATTGGATTAGTACTGGATCAGACCAGAACAGTAACAACCAGTTCGATATTAAGATTGACCACAGCTTTAGCGAAAAGAACCGGCTCAGCGCCAAATATTCTCAGGCCAGTGGCCCCGGCCATACAGCCAATGCCTTCGGAAACGTTCTCGATCATTTTACCGGTGGGCCTTTTCTAAATACCTCGCACTTGTTCGCCTTGAATTACACTCACACCTTCGATCCTAAGACCTTGCTCAACTTGTCGTATGGGTTTGCGCGAAATTTCTATGACCAAAAAGGGATCCTTGCAGACTTTCCTGGCTTCGATCCGATTAAGGATTTGAATCTTCCAGCTTACATGGCAACATCGGGAGTTCCTGCTGCTCCCTCCATTGCCATGTCGCAGTATGCCCCTGGCGATTCCATCGGGTATGGAGAATATTCGATAATCCGAAATGGCACGGAAACTCATCACCTGCTGGGAAGCTTGTGTCGTCTACAAGGCCGTCACGACTTGAGATTCGGCGGAGAAATCCGAATGCACCGAATCAACTTCGTTCAGCCGGGTGACCCTGCCGGTTGGTTTGTCTTCGGTTTCAATGGTACCTCACAGCTCGGGTGGGCTGGGGGCGGCGGTGATGAGATGGCCAGCTTCTTAACCGGCGTAGGGGGCTATGGCGGATATGAAGTTCCCGCTGTCGACAGTACCCAGAGTTTCCAATACGCCTGGTTCGTTCAGGACAACTGGCGGGTGAACGACAAACTCACGCTCAATCTCGGATTGCGCTATGACCTGAGCACACCGCGCACGGAGCGTTACGACCGCATGAGTTATCTCGATCCTGATGCGGCTTCACCCTTGCAAGTTCCCGGCCTTCCCAACCTGCGTGGAGGAGTCAGGTTTACCGATGCCCATGATCGGCAAAATCAGGGTTCGGACCATAACGATATTGGACCCCGATTTGGTTTTGCCTATCACTTCACGAACAAAACTGTGCTGCGTGGCGGCTATGGAGTCTTTTATTCAATTCCACGCCGCGGCGCTGCCGGGAGCGGGGCCATTGGATACCAGGGATTCTTCCAGTGGACCGATTGGAACACCACTTACCAAAATGACGGGGCCACGCCCTGGGCACGCCTGAGTGACCCCTGGCCCATCACCGGCCCCAACCGTCCCATCGAGAGATCGCAGGGGTTGCTGTCCTTTGTGGGTCAAGGTGTAGGTGCACCTTTGCGCAGTATCAGCGTTACACCTTACGAACAGACCTGGAGCTTCGGAATCCAGAGGGAATTTCCTGGCAATATCATGATTGACGCCAACTACGTGGGCAAAAAGGGGACAAAGCTCTACTTTGCTGGCGCGGGAGAATTCAATCACCTGGGCCCGGAAGCACTCAGCTACACTCGCGACCAGATCGCTCGGTTGTTTGAGTATGTGCCCAACCCCTTCTATGGGATCATCACCCAGGGCGGTCTCTCGGGCCCGGAGATTCCGGCCTACCAGCTCAAGTTGCCTTATCCGCAGTTCACCAGTTTCGCCGGCGATGAACTGCCTGCAGCAAGTTCCATTTATCACGCTTTCCAATTGCGTGTGGATAAGCGTTTCTCCAGAGGGCTGCAGTTTCTGGTCACCTACACCAACGCCAAATCGATCGACGACTCCTCAGTAGTTTCGGGCGGGACAGCCTGGTTGGGCGGCCGTCCCTCTCTCCAGGATCCCAACAATCGCAGGCTGGAACGCTCGCTTTCCCAGTTTGATATCCCGCAGGTGCTGGGGATCAGCTACACCTACGAACTCCCTATAGGACGGGGCAAGCCCATTGGAGATAAGTGGAATGCCTGGCTGGATGGGATCGTCGGAGGATGGAAAACAAATGGCATCTGGCAGTTCTCCAGCGGTTTTCCAATTGGTCTGACCCTTGCTAATGCACAGAGTCTTCCTACCTACGGCTGGCAGCGACCAAGTTTGATAGGAACCTTGAGACGAAATACCAGCTCGAATTTCCTGGACCAGTATTTCGCCAATCCCGAAGTGGCTGTGGCGCCCGAGCCCTATGCGCTCGGTACAGCTCCAAGAACATTACCCAATCTCCGGTCTCCCGGAATCAATGTGGCTAATCTCTCACTCTTCAAAGAAATCCCCTTGAACAAGTTTCACGAAGGGATGAGATTGGAATACCGCGTGGAAGCGTTCAACGCTTTCAATCATCCTCGCTTCTGCGGACCAAACGATTCAGTGAACGACCCCAGCTTCGGCAAGATCACAGCCATGTGCAGTCCTTCACGCGAAATTCAAATGGCGTTGAAGTTTTATTGGTAATGGTGGCGAGGGGGTATGGGGCTGCTGTCCACTGTGCACGCTCAGTGTCAGCAATGCAAGCGTGTGGTGGAGCGGGCGCTCCGCGCACGCTGAAACTAGCGTAGAACGAGGACTTTCTTCCTGAACGGCTCAAACGCGCGGCGGGGGACGGCGCTCCCACGCGCGCGTTCCACCCCCATGCCACTCCATTACCGCAGGTGGAGCGGGCGCTCCTGCGCACGCTTGGGGCCGCGGCAGTACGAGGACCTTCTTACATGAACGGCTCAAACGCGCGACGGGGGACGGCGCTGCCACGCGCGCGTTCCACCTAAAGGCCCAGTGCCTTTCGGATTAGTTCACTATCCAACACCCAAGGCCACTCTTCTGCTATGGAGCACAATCCCTTGACGACAGGGTTTCTTCGAATGTAAGTCGCTTTCTCTTCGAGAGATTCATCACGGCGTAACCGGTGATCGAAGAAATTGTCCTGCCATAGAACCCCGTGGTTTTGTTGATTCCATTTCTTCCAATCTCCCACAACTCGACTCATTCGGCGTCCAAAGTTAAATGAGAGCAAAGCATGAATGTGGTCGGGCATCATCAGAAACAGGCTCGGCCACCAGATCTGCCCTCGCGCATACTCCAGCACGGAGGCCAGAAGCTGTGGCGCCAAACTTTGGTCAGTAAGCTGAACCGAATTGTTTTCCGCTGCCCGAATGCGAATATGGAAGATCGCGCCTGAGGCCGAAACCCAGGATGGAAGTTCGTGATGCAGACGCTTTGGGTAGATCTTTGCTGAGGACATGGGAAACCTCAAGGTGGAGCGGGCGCTCCGCGCACGCTGGACCCGAATGAAAAGTTCCTTTAAATCAATGGCTCAAACGCGCGACGGAGCGCGCGTTCCACCCTCATGCCACTCCAATCGCAGGTGGAGCGGGCGCGTAGAACCGCAGTACTCCTGCGCATGCTTGAGGTCAGACACGACGCCCATTCTAGACCGAAGGAACAACTTTGGTCTAGAGCCGACCAATGCAAAACGCGCGACGGGAGACGGCGGTCCCACGCGCGAGTTCCACCCCAGTGTCGCCTCAGAGCGCGGGTGGAGCAGGCGCTCCCGCGCACGCTAAGCATAACTCAAAGCACGCGACGGAGTACGGCGGTCCCACGCGGGAGTTCTACCCTTCACCGGAAATTCTCCACCAGCATTAGATCACTGCCACCGTGAACGCTCTGCGTGTATAAGATCCAGCGGCGGTCAGGGGAAACGGAGAGGCCATCAGAGCCTCCTCTAATTGCGGCGATTGGCTTGACACTCCGGATGGCAAAATTCAAGAACTGAATGAAACAATCGCCGCTGGGATCTGGTCTGGCAATGAAATAGATCCCATCATCAACTACAGCGAAATTGCAATACCCGTTCAAAGATTCGAGAACCCGACTCTCTTCTCCACCCTCCACCGGGACTTTCCAGAGGCCAGGCTGACCATTGCGAGAGTGATAAATAAACCTGCCGTCAGGTGAATCGAATGGACCCCAGCCGTCTCGGGTCACCAGGACTGGTTCTCCTCCTTGGGCCGGTATCTTCCAGATGCCCCCTCGGTCACCATGTGAGTCAAAGTAGATCCATCGTCCGTCGTGCGACCAGGAGGGGTTTTGATTGCTAGTTGGACCTGAGGTTATCCGCTGGGGCTTGCCTCCGTTGACGCTGACCACATAAATCTCGGACTGTCCTTCAGCGCTGGAGTCAAAGACCAGGCGCTGGCTGTCCGGCGACCATTGCGGCTGTCCACCACCCAACAAAGTCAGTGGTTGTGCATTCGAACCATCACTATCGCACACCCAGATCCCGCTTCCAGAGCGATTCGAATAAAAGGCAATCTTCTTGCCGTCCGGGGAATAAGTGGGGCAACCTTCATAGCGTGTTGTGGAGATGAATTTGGTTGGTGGATTGGCCTGGCGTTGGGGATCAGGCACCTCGGTACGCCAAATGTCTGTATCCGAACCTAGATCCCTTGAGTAAGCCAGGCGGTGTCCGTCTCGAGACATCGCGGGAAAGGAGCCCTCATCTCCGAACCCAGCCAGCCGCGGCCCGTCCGTGCCAGAGACAGCGATTCGCCACAGGCTACCTCTGCTCTCGACGGGACCGAGACCGGAGGAAAAGATGACCTCACGCCCATCCAACGTCCAGAGTGGACTAAAGGTTAATCGATTGGTGAAGGTGAGCCGTTTCGGTTCCCCGGCTGGCTTGAGGTCCTTGGAAAGGCTAAGCAAGTATAGATCGCTGTTGGCATAGGAAACCCACCTGCTGAAGAGGAGAGCCCGGCCGTCTGGAGAAATGGCCGGGCTACTGTCGCCGATACCA
>JBGPHY010000152.1:0-10430 GCA_041484625.1 Terriglobia bacterium
ATCATCCTCTGTTTGTCGAGGCTGCAGCCGACAAACTGCGTTGCCAGATGGACAAAGTGCGTTTTGCCCTCAAGGACCGCATCAAGTTTTTTTTTACAGCCCATAGTGTGCCCTCTTCATTAGCTCATCCCTATGTCGATCAAATCATGAATAGCTGTCAAACGGTTGCTGACGAGGCCGGTATCTCGCGATGGGAGCTGGTGTATCAAAGCCGCAGCGGCAATCCGCGCGATCCCTGGCTGGAACCGGATGTTTGCGATGCCATCCGCAAAGTGGCCGATGAGGGATGGAAAAGCGTAGTTGTCGATCCCATTGGTTTTGTGAGCGACCACGTGGAAGTGTTGTATGACCTGGATCTGGAGGCTCGGCAGGTGGCAGAAGGACTGGGCCTTGACTATTTCAGGGTTTGTACAGTGAACGACCATCCCAGCTTCCTTCGCATGCTGGCTGACGTAGTTCGCAGGGCGCAGACCGCAAAACCTCCAAGGTTGTAAGTCTCCTTCGCGAAATGACGAATGAATCAGGAGTCTAAGGTGGTTCCTAGGATCGTTGTTGTTGGCGGCGGAATTTCAGGGCTGGCTGCGGCTCATCGGCTCGTTGAGCTTTCCCACGCGCTGCATTTTCCCCTTCAGGTCATTCTGGTGGAATCCGAAGGAAGGGTAGGCGGTGTCATCCGGACGACCGGGCGCGAAGGGTTCATGTTGGAAGGAGGCCCGGATTCTTTTATCTCAGACAAACCCTGGGGGCTGGCCCTGTGCCGGAGGATCGGACTTGGCTCTCGCCTCATCGGAACAGGTGAGGCGCATCGTCGCAGTTTCATTGTCAGCCGGGGCCGGTTGTTCCCCATTCCGGAAGGTTTTTACCTTCTGGCTCCGACCCGAATCTGGCCTTTCGTGAGCACACCTATTTTCAGCTGGGCCGGAAAACTGCGCATGGCCGCTGATCTGATTCTTCCCAGAAACAATGGCGTCGGTATAATCGAGGATGAAAGCTTGGCCGGGTTTGTGCGGCGCCGGTTAGGACGGGAGGCTCTGGAGAGGGTCGCCCAGCCATTGGTGAGCGGCATCTACACGGCCAATCCTGAAGACCTCAGCCTGCGTGCCACCATGCCGCGGTTTCTGGAGATGGAACGCGAGCACCGTAGTGTCATCCTTGGCATGCTCCGACAACGCCGCAAGATGCGCGATGCTGCGAAGAACCGGGCCAGCGGTCCTCGCTATGGGTTGTTTGTCTCCCTGGACAGCGGAATGGAGACCCTGGTAGAGAACCTTCAATCCCGACTCCCCGCGGATTCCATTCGTCTTCGAACTACCGTTCGCGCAGTGGGAAAGCAACCTTCAGGGCGTTGCTGGAGGCTCCACCTGAGCGACCATTCCACGCTGGAGGCGGACTCCGTATGCCTGGCGCTGGCAGCCTTTCAATCGGCCCAAGTGCTTCGGGGATTCGACCCGTCCTTGTCGGAAATGCTGGATCGCATCCCCTATGCCTCAACTGCCACGGTCAACCTGGCTTACCACCGGGAGGACATTCCTCACCCCATGGACGGTTTTGGTTTCGTTGTTCCCTACGTGGAAGGCCGGCCGTTGCTGGCCTGCACCTTCAGTCACATCAAGTTTGAAAGCCGGGCTCCTGAAAAGTCCGCGCTCTTGCGTGCCTTCATGGGTGGAGCATTACAGCCGGCAGCCTTTGACCTGGATGATGCGGAGATGGTCCGCGTGATCCGGGAGAACCTGCAGGAGTTGTTGGGGATTACGAAGGAGCCGCTTTTCACTCATATCGAACGGCATCCCCGCGCGATGGCTCAATACCGAGTCGGTCATCTGGAGACCGTGCGGAAAATCGAGGCGCGCTTGTCGGACTATGCGACCCTGCAGATTGCCGGTAATGGAATTTCCGGAATCGGCATTCCTGACTGTATCCACCGTGGTGAGACCTGCGCTGAGAGGATTCTAGAGTCCCTTCAAAAGAAGGCCGTTTCCGTCGCGTCGTCTTGACGGGAGTCGTCTCCCCTCCCCGATGCTTACATGAATCGAGAGAGGAGGGATGCGGACTTGATCTTCGACCTGTGATGGTCCATCCACCAGGCTATCAGGCCGAAGGCCAGTTCTACCAATAGGACGGTCGTCAGCAAGAGGAGCAGCATAAGGACCTCCCGGGGGTGAATGAACTGTGGCAACCCCCACTTCCCTGAAAAAAGCGCAGTCGTTACCTTCATAACTGTCAGATGCGAGAGGGGGTAATTCGGGTTGCCGCTTGAGGCCTTTACGGGAACGCGAACTTGGTAGCCACAGACACTGCGTCTGCTGGAACGCGGTCCCCGCCCTAACCTGGATCATTGTGGGTCTTTGAAAAAGGCAGGATTGTCCCAAGAAGCCAATCAATCGTCCCTACTCATGTGGCTTTCATCGGCGCTGGATCGCTAATCAATAGTCCCTGAGACTTCGATCAGAATTTGCAGAATCCTGGAATCCGAAAGACGGTGAGAAAGGCTTGGCACGCCAAGGATGCCCCTCCAGCAGGACAGCTTGCTTTTGGCGAAGAAGCATCCCTGGGAATTGGAAAAAAGGTCTGTCTACTTCTTGAAGTATTTGGCGTTGATCTCCACGAAATGGCCCCACTTTTCGGGTAGGTCCTCTTGCGTGAAAATGGCTGAAACCGGACAGGCGGGGACACAAGCACCGCAGTCAATACATTCGTCCGGATCGATATAGAGCATTTCGGAACCGGCGAAAGGTTCTTCATCCTTTTTGGGGTGGATGCAGTCGACGGGGCAAACGTCAACACAAGCCGTATCCTTCGTGTTAATACACGGTTCAGCAATGATATAAGTCATAGCATGCTCCTTCGCGTTGATTTTGAGTTGTTGTACCGTCGCTTCCCAGGCCGCCGATCCTCTCACGACTTGCGGACCATCATCAACCTGGCTGAGTCCGCCCCGCTGGAGGGAGAACCGAGATCGTTTTCAGCTACTACCGAAATGTTAACAAATCAGCCGGCCAATCCAAAAAGAAAATCAAGAAGGCAAGGGCTGCAAGGCAATTCCGACTAAGCCTGGACCTCGCTGTCCGGGAAGCGGGCCTCAATTCTGCTTTTCATTCCTCCCCGGACATTAAACTCTCCACGTACGACGCACCACTTGGGTCGGCAGGCGGCAACAATGTCCTGCAGAATGCGGTTGATAGCGTTTTCGTAAAAGATGCCCAGGTTACGAAAACCCAGGATGTAGTATTTTAGCGCCTTCAATTCGATGCACAGCTGGTCGGGGAGATATCTGATTGTGACGGCTCCGAAATCGGGGAGCCGGGTTTTCGGGCAGATGGAGGTAAACTCTGGGATTTCGACGGTAATTTCATAACCGCTGTATTGGTTGGGCCACACCTCGAGCCGGGGAAGTTCGGCGTCAATTCCGGATCGGGCATGCTCTTCAGTGTAACCGCTCATAGAGATCCTTTCTGACCTGAGAGAGTACTCCCTACCGTCCTCGAGGAGCCCCCCACAGGTGGCTTTTCACTTGACACGGTGGTCACGGTCTGAGGTGGAACTGTGTGAGTCGGGGCTCACGCTTTACGGCCACGTCCCCGTACCCATGGACCTTTTCGCAAATTTGACGCAGGATTTCCTCCACGTTGCCGGAAGCGGTGCGGAAAGATCTGGCGTCAACCGCCAGGGGAGCTCCGATCACCACCAGGGGGGCGCCGAACTCCGGTGTCTGCACCGCCTGCTCCAGACTGAGACCTCCGACCGCCTGAACCGGCACGCTGACCTCTTTCACCACTTCACGCAATTGATCCAGAGGGGTGGGAGCTGGCAGTCCTCGATCCTTCAGGAGGGTCCGATGGTCGTAACCAATGTGGTGAATGACGTAGTCACAGCCCAGATCCTCAAGGAGCTTGGCCCCCGCGACCATATCGGGCATCCCCAGATTGTCTCCCATCACGCCCACTCCAAAATCCCTGCCGGCGTGCACCACCAGTTCTACCGTTTCCCGGTGAGCCTGTCCCATGACGACCACCAGGCTGGCACCTGCCTTGGCCATAAGTTCGGCTTCCAGCCAGCCCCCGTCCATGGTTTTGAGGTCGGCGACAATGGGGGTTTTCGGGAAAGCAGAACGCAAGGCTCGGACCCCGTGCATCCCCTCGGCAATAATCAGTGGAGTTCCGGCTTCCAGCCAGTCTACTCCGGCACGGATAGCCATTTCCGCAGTCGCCACGGCTTCCGAGATGTCAACGAAATCAAGTGAAACTTGAACTATAGGACGTATAAGATTCCTGTTATATCAATTTTAACCTGCCAGAAGAAACGTCACCACCTCAACGGGAAAGGTCCTGTGCTTTCAGGATTGCAAGGCATTCCATCATGGACCGGCCGTTGTGGTAGCCAGCCTTCCACAGGTGGGCTTTGTCGCCCCCGGCGTCGCCTTCCAGAGTGACTTTTTCATACCATTCCCCGAATTGCCAGTCCACGAGCCTCTCTTGGACAAACCTTAATGTTTCGGAAAAAACACGAGCATATTTGTCCTCCTTGGTCAGCCGGTACATATTCAAGGCACTGACCATGGCTTCAGCCTCAACCCAGCACGTTTTGTTCAGACTATCCGCAGGTTTGCTAAGGGGGCCGGAATCATAGAACCCACCATTTTCCCCATCGTAGCCGTATTGAAGAGAATAGTCAAAGAGGGTGCGATAGAGATCCAAAAACAGGGAATTAGGCAACCCGGCAGCACGACAGGCATCGATCAAGAGCCAGATGTTCTCTAAGTCATGCCCGTATGAGGCTTGGGTGGCCCGGGGAGTCAGCAAGGGGGCCCAATTGCGTTCGTACTCGTCGGTGCAGGCTCCTACATTCTTTCGGACAACGGAGTTGCTTTGGATGGCAATCAACTCCAGGAGTCGCTCGCGGGCCTCCGGACGAAGACTCGCCCGGTAATAGGTGGTCATTGCTTCCAGCAGGTGCAGGTGGGTATTCATCAGTTTCAGATCCGTCCGGTCCTTGCCCATGTAGTTCTCCGCGCCGGGAGTTTTCCAGTCCCGACTGAAACATTCCACGTACCCCCCATACTGGGAATCATGGGCCTTCGACTCGAGAAGGTCGAAGATCCGGTTGGCGAAAGCTTGCGCCTCCGGGTCATGGCTTGCCAAGTAATACTCGGAGATGGCATAAAGGGCGAAAGCCTGACCGTACAGGTGCTTCAATGGCCGCACAGCCTGCCCGCCGGTTGCATCGACTTCCCAGAAGAACCCCCCGTTCTCGGAGTCCCACATTTTTTCCATTAAGAACTTGTATCCCCAGTGGGCCGCTTCGAGAAACTCCTTGCCGGCGTAACCCTCTCGAACCATCTTCGAAAATAGCCAGACCATTCGGGCCTGCGTGACTATTCCCTTAGAACCTCCCGGACGAGCTTCGCCTTTCGGACCGAAGTTAATAAGATAGCCTCCGTTGTGGCGGTCCAAGCACCTCGGATACCAGAATGCAGCAATGTTTTCCTTTAAGATTTTTTCCAATATGGGAACGCTGGATTTGGCGAGATCCGACCGGGTCTGGTCCGAGACGGGTAATGAAGCCCAACTTAAAGCCAAAAGGAAAAAGGTGCCAGGTATCAAAGCTCGCAGAGGGATGTATCGGTTCATGATGGCTCCGGTGAAAGAGATCTTTCTTGCCTCGTTTAAGGTCCTTCGAGATACTAACCTGAGTTGCTGAGTCGGAAGCAAGTAAAAAGGAAGTCGCGGTTTTCACGGGTCCACATTTGGCCTTGTGTCAAGTCCCGTTATCAGACTGATTTCCCGAGCGGATCCAAAGGGCTGTTTCAAGGATCCTTCGATCGGAATTAGGATTGCTCATCATTGAAGTCGGGGACATTGTCCTGGGAGGAGATCATGAGACAAGGTGAGGTAGAGGATAGTCACAGAGTCATACATTTGAGACGGCTGATCGATACATCAGTGGAAAAGGTCTTCTCTGCTTTTCGCACATCGAAAGCCCTCAAGAGCTGGTACGATCCGGAAGCTTGCGTCCTTCAATTCAAGCCAGGGGGCGGAGTTGAAGCGGATTTCTTTCCGGGTTACCGATTGGCAGCCATTGTGAAACCTCAACTGATCGTACAGCAGTATACAACCGTCGTCGATGGCATCGGCATCTGGAGTTTCGCCCCCCGGGCAGGGAAGACCCAGCTATTCTTCGACCACGTGGCAGAAGGGAATCGAGGTGAGGAGGAAATCGCTCGGACTTTCTACTGGCAGGGTCTGATCGAGAACCTGGCAGCGTTCGGCGAAGAGAGGCAGTTGCCATTTGTCAACGGGGAATACCTGTCCGGACGACTTCCCCGCAAGATCCGGCATGCAACCTGCCAGGAGTATGTGGAGGCCCACCGACGCAGGTCGCCTCTTCGGAATCGGTGATGATCCCATTTCCAAGAACCGTGAGGCAATGAAACGACTTTGCGTCTTTTGTGGATCCAGCATGGGGGGAGACCCTGCCTATCAAGGCGCCGCGCGGGAACTGGCCCGCGTGTTAGTGGACTGCCGCATGGACCTGGTGTATGGAGGAGGGGGCGTCGGATTAATGGGGGTCCTGGCCGACACGGTCCTTAGTTTGGGAGGTCGCGCCTACGGCGTCATCACCGAGGACCTGATGGCCCGTGAAGTAGGACACTTGAACCTGACGGAATTATCTGTAGTTTCCACCATGCATGAACGCAAAAGCCGCATGTCGGCAATGGGCGATGGCTTCATTGCCATGCCGGGCGGATTTGGCACTTTCGAGGAACTATTTGAGGTGATTACCTGGGCCCAACTCGGTTTGCACTCCAAGCCAATTGGTTTGCTCAATGTCGCAGGCTACTTCACACCGCTGCTGGAATTGATCGACCAGGGTGTGCAGAAAGGATTCATCCAGCCCAGTCACCGCCGCTTGGTGATTGTCTCCAGTGAACCAGGAGAACTGGTTCAGGGACTTCTCATGTATGTCCCTCAAGCCGAGCTGGATAAGTGGGTGGATTGAAAGTCAGAGGATCTGGTTAAGTAGTTTCTCGTCGTCGGGGAATTCCCCGGTTTCCAGCTTGGAATGAAGCTTCTTGTCGTTCTTGAAAACCTCAAAACGTCCATCCCCATAAGGCACTAGTTCCAGGGAATGGATGCGCTGTTTGCCTTTGGCTAAGAGTCTCTCCGTCAAACTGACGGCTCGTGGTTCGTAATTTCACTTGGCGCAGTATTCAATTCTGAGTTTCATATTCATTCTCTCATATTGAAGTCACTTCCAGCATAACGGCAATTTCCAACAAGATCAAGAGCTTGCGAATACTTGATCTACACTCTCCCATGGATCCGAGACCCCTGGAGCGGCGTAGGAGGGATTATGTCCGAGAGGTGTTTTGAACTTTGGACAATGTAAGTGAAACCCCCGTTAATTTCTCTTATACTTACTTCTGGCTGGAAGTCTCCCTTTTCAAGGAGGCGTTGATGACAAGTGTCGGAAGAAAACTCCATTCTTCAAAGACGCCAGGCCGGTGGACCGGGTGGTTGGGATTAATTATATTTTTCGTGCTCTTGCAGGGATTGACTGCTCCAGAAGAGAAACCCGGGTCAAAGAAAGCGCCCGAGACCAAGAAGCCGGCAGAAGAACCCTCCTTCACCTTCAAGGTCCCCGTGGACGTCGTGGTGGTCAATGCGACTGTGACTGACAAAAAAGGCAACCCCGTTAAGGATCTGACCGTGGACGACTTCAAGGTCTATGAGGACGGAAAGCCTCAACGGATCCACACCTTCTCCCTGGAGACCTATCGGGCTACTCTCAATCCATCCCCGGCTGAAGTAAAGCCCGGCCAAGAGGTAGGGCCGAACGAGGCGCCAGCTGCAACGCTCCCTCGTTTTACATCCTTTTTTATCGATGACCTGACTGCTTCCACCCATGAGTACTACTACCGGATGACGGAGGCGATCCGGAAATTCGTGGAAAACGACTTGACCCCCATGGACCAGTTGAGCCTTCTGACAGCTTCAGGCCGGGTTCAAGTTCCATTCACCAATGACAAGGCTCTCCTGCTGCAAGAACTTGGCTCCCTTTACAAGAAGTTCAACATGAGTGCTGTTACCAAGTCGTCTTGTCCCCGACTGACGGATTTGCAGGCGCAGAATATTTTCAACCAGGTGCAAGACTATACCTCTCTCCAGGTGGCGATTGAGGAAACCATTGCCTGCATGCAACTGGATCGACAGGCTCCCGGAACCGCTCAGATAGCCGAGCAGACGGCGCGCTCAGCAGCGTCTGCCGAATTTAATGAAACGCAATATCGAAATCGCAGGCTGCTACAGACGCTCCGGCAGCACATCCGTTCCTTGAGGCATTATGAAGCCCGCAAATCGATTATCCTCTTTTCTGACGGTTTCCTGTTTCGCGAATTGACTTACGAGTTACAGCAGGTAGTGGATGCCGCGCTCCGGGCCGGGGTGGTAATCAACGCCTTGGACTTGCGTGGCCTGTATACTGCTTCGTTCCAGGCCAGCGACGACTTAGGCTCTGTTGGACCGGAGCTAATCGGCAAGAAACAGTCGCTCTTTACGAGTGATGCCATGGCCCAGGCAGAACCCTTGGAGATGATGGCCCACGACACAGGCGGAATCATCCATGAGCGGAGCAACGATTTTTACGCGGGTTTGCAGAGGATCTCCAACCGCCAGGCATTTCTATACGTCTTGACCTATGCGACGCCTTCCTCTAAGTCAGACGGCCGATACCACAAAATCAAGCTGGAAGTTTCCCGCCCGGGATTGGAAATCTCCTATCGGAAGGGCTATTACGCCCCCAAGGAGGAGTTGAGCTTTGAAACGCGGAAAAAGGAGGACATTATGGAGGCCCTCCAAGCCTCGGGGAACATGAACGAGATCCCCGTCGGTTTTTCCTACAATTACTATCAGTTGGACGATTCCCGGTACGAGGTGGCTCTTCTGACACAGGTCGATATTCGGCAATTGCACTTCCTCGACGAAGAATCGAGGCACAAGAACCTGATCAGCCTGGTGGTAGTCGCTTTGGACGAGAATGACCGTTACATCGACGGGTCCGAGAAAACTGTGGATTTCAGCCTGACCGGTCCCAGCTATGCTGAACTGCTCAACCGGGGATTTACTTCAAAGGTCAATCTCCGACTACCTCCCGGGAGGTACAAGATCAAGACCGTAGTCAGGGAGAGCGTCCAGAGCAAAATGGGCTCTTTGACCAAGGCTATTGAGATTCCGTAATGCGGGATTGCAGATGCTAGGGGGTCGGGAGTAATATGGACAAAGGACCACTTCACCCGTGTCGACTTTTTGGAAGAGTCGAAAATAAGGGGAACCGATACGAATAGGAATAAGAGGATATATAAGGAGGTCTCATGGAAATCCATTCAATGAACAAATCTCGATTCTGCAGGCTGGTTCGGAGCTCCTTTTGCACTCTGGGACTCGTTCTATGTTTGCTCTGGCATTTCCAGCCTGGCTCGCGTGTATCAGCTGCTCAGTCGGGGGGAGGGACCACCCTGCGAGTCGAAGTGGAGCTGGTGACGGTTGAGGTGACTGTTCTTGACAAGAAAGGGAGCCCGATACGCAACCTGAAGAAAGAGAGCTTCCGCCTCTACGAAGACGGAAAACAACAGCAAATCTCCACTTTCGACGAGGTGACTGAAGATCCCAATCAGGCTGTGCCCACCAGCCTGGCTGACATCGACGACAATGGTCCAAACCGGGGGAAAGTGGTCGTGATTCTTTTTGATGACAGTACCATTACTCCCGGGCAGCTCAAGATGACGAGGGACTCTGCGGAAAAATACGTGAAACAGCACATGAGACCCCAGGACCTCTTTGCCGTTGCCTCCTACGGTATGTCGCTCAAGATACTTCAAAACTTCACCCATGATGTGGGGAAAGTGGTGGAGGCCATTCACCTGCCGGCGACCTCCTTCGCCAATTCCGCGTCGCGAGTGCAGGGAACCGACACCCCCCTGGGTTCGACGGATAACATGACCGGCAGGCCCCAAAACCGGCAGAAACAGCCGACTGCCGCCCCGGAGGACAAGTTTCGTGCAGCTAACCTTCTACGGACGCTTAATTTTCTCAGCAACTCAGTAGGTCGCGTGAAAGGTCGCAAGACGGTCCTCCTATACTCCGAAGACTTCTCCATCAGCCCCGATATCCAGAACGAATTCACCAATGCGGTGAATTCCGCCCAGAGATCCAATGTCGCATTCTTCACGATCGACGCTCGGGGGCTGAACATGAGTGGGATCGGGCAAACCTCGCGGCTCCAGGAGGCCCCCAGAGTTCACCCCGTTAAGGAGACGGCTCGGGACAACTCTTCCACAGTGCAAACACTCTTCCAGCGGATGGTTTCCGTAGTGGACCTCGTAAATCCCGAAACTCAGAGCCTGCTAGGCGGTGCAATGTTCCAGCAGGGAGGAG
>JBGPHY010000153.1:0-10386 GCA_041484625.1 Terriglobia bacterium
ACGAGATCAAAAATCCTCTGGCCGGAATCAAAGGGGCCATTGAGATCATCCGGGAGGGGATAGCTGAGGAGAATCCACACCGCGGCATTCTAGGAGAGGTATTGGCGGAAGTCTCGCGCATTGACCGCATCGTGATCGACCTTCTGTCTTATGCTAAACCCAGGAAAGCGGACTTTGTCCTAGTGGAGGTGAGCAGTCTGATTCAAGGGGTCATTTCGTTTCTTCGAAACCTGGCAGACAATAAACGAATTTCTCTTGGATTTTCAGGATTGGCCGAAGCACCGCTACTGAATGCCGATGAAAACGACCTCAAACAACTCTTCCTCAACTTGATCTTGAATAGCATTGAGGCTTTGCAGGAAGGGGGGAAGGTCGAAATCAGTCTGGCACTCGCTGCCGATTCCCGGTTGACTGTTGAGGTTTCCGACAATGGGCCAGGGATTTCCCCTGAGAACCTGGGACAAGTCTTTCGACCATTCTTCACGACTAAACCCGAAGGGACCGGACTGGGATTAGCCACCTGCAAACGCATCGTCAGCGACTACGGCGGAACCATTGATGTGCAAAGCGAACTGGGAAAAGGGACCCGATTTCTGATCGACCTGCCTCTCAGCGGCCCTCCTCGCTCGCTGTCGTACCGCTAACCAGTTGACTCCAACGACCAGGTGCAGGAATTCCTGCGGACTCCTGCTTCTCACACCTCGCACTCGACCTACATCGGGATAGGGCGTATCCCAAGAAAAGCTTTGTTAAAAAAACCGCTGTGCTATATATTGTGGCGAGTGGGGACTCTTCGTCGCTGGTCTCTATCTAGTTCCAATGACTTTACTTAGGCCTGCAACGGCAGGATTCGCCTGGCTGGAAAGGCGACGGGACGTTTATGCCGCGTGAAACGATTTTAGTCCTTGATGATGAGAGCCTTATCCGCTGGTCGCTCAAGCAGAAACTGGAGGCCTGGAATTATCAAGTCCTAGACGCCGCCGACTTGCAGGAAGCCATCAACAAGCTTAATTCGGAGATACCGGACCTCGTTATTTCCGATATCAAGCTACCCGATGGCAGCGGGCTGGACTTCCTGAGACGGGTCAAAGAAGCTCATAGCAACGTCCCTGTGATCATTATCACGGCCTTTGGGGTCGTCGATGTGGCGGTCCAGGCCTTGAAACTCGGTGCCTACGACTTCATCGAGAAGCCCATCAACTTCGAAAAACTCGAGAACATCCTGCGAAATGCTCTGGAGGCCAACCGCCTGAAAAGCCAGGTGGCGCAGACCTTCAGCCGCAATAAGAGCCGATTTAGCCTGGACAACATTGTGGGCAGATCCAAAGAAATCCGGGACGTCCTGGAATTAATCCACCGCCTAGCCCAGGCAGGTGCTTCCACTTTGCTGGTGCAAGGAGAGAGCGGAACGGGGAAGGACTTGGTGAGCCGGGCCTTGCATTATGAGAGTAGTCGGCGGGACAATCCATTTGTCGCCCTCAATTGTGCCGCGATACCGGAGACTCTGATCGAGACCGAGTTGTTCGGCCATGAAAAGGGGGCTTTCACAGACGCCAAGACTATGAAAAAGGGTGTATTTGAAATGGCGGATGGTGGAACGGTATTTCTCGATGAAATTAGCGAGATGCACTTGAATCTCCAGCCGAAATTCCTTAGGGTGCTTGAAGATCAAAATTTCCGTCGGGTCGGGGGCGTCAAGGACATTGCAGTGGATGTTCAGGTGGTGGCCTCCACCAACCGTAATCTGGAAGTGGCTGTCAAGGAAGGTAAGTTCCGGGAGGATTTGTATTACCGCCTCTCGGTAGTGCCAATTCAAATCCCGTCCCTGCGTGAACGAAAAGAAGATATTCCCCCTCTGGTGGATCACTTCGTCCAGCGATACAACGGCCAGTTTCGCAAGAATGTGAAGGGAGTCTCTGCCGAAGGGATGAAGTTATTATTGAATTACTCATGGCCAGGGAATGTACGGGAACTGAAGAACGCCATTGAGAGGGCCATGATCCTGGAAGACAGCGGTACGATCGATGTTCCCCAGTTGCCCATCCGGATCGCCGACCCCAGTTCTGCGGTTCCTCTGCGGCGCACGGCCGGTGATTTTCTCGTCAAGCTCCCTCCCGAAGGCGTCGGCCTTGAAGAAATTGAGAAGGAACTGATTCAGCAGGCACTTTCAATGGCCAATGGCAACAAGACCAAAGCCTCAAAACTGCTGAAAATCAGCCGCGACACCCTGCGCTACAAGGTGAAGAAATACAGACTCGAATGAAGTTGCTGGAGGAGATTCTCCTCAGGCTGAAGCCCAACCGGGAGGAATGGGTTGGCGCAGTTCTCCTCAGATCGAGGCGACCAGGCTGAAAGCGAGGCGGGCCAACAGACCGATCAAGGTGGCGGAGAATAAGGTATACAGGACAACCAGAGACATCATCTTCCAGCCGATTTCCTTGGTGAGGGCAGCAACCGTCGCCACACAGGGGATGTAAAAGGTGACAAACAAAGTAAACACCATGATCTGTGCCAGCGTCATGACCGAAAGCACTTGAGTGGTTCCCAGCGCCTGGAACAGCATCAGCAGTGTCAGCTCTTTGCGCAGGATCCCGAATACCAGGGTCGTTCCCACCGTTTCCGGCAATCCCAGCAGACCAGTCAAGGGCCGAAGCAGTACGTTCACTTCCGAATTCCATCCCCGATACTCGGCCAGGCTCAAGACGAAACTCCCCACGATCAACAATGGCCAGGCGATCACGATGAACTCTCGCAACCGGAACCAGGTCTTGAGGAGGACGATCCGCCAGCTGGGCATGTGATAGGCAGGCACTTCAAGAATCATGCCGGGAGTCTTCTCCGGCATAAGCGCCGAGAGCAGTTTCCCGGAAAACGCAATCACCAGGATGTTGAGACCATAAATAGCCAGGGCCCAGAGGGGGCCGGCATAAAAAGCCACCAGGCCGAAGATGACCGTCATCCGGGCTGAGCAAGGAGTCAGGGTGGCAATCACTGCGGCGATAAAACGGTCACGTTTGGACTGCAGGATCCGGGTGGCCATCACCGCAGGGACGTTACAGCCGTAACCCAGGATGGCCGGTACTATAGCTACTCCATGCAGTCCCACCCGATGCATGAATGCGTCCATCAGGAACGCCACTCTCGGAAGGTAACCCACATCTTCCAGAAAGGCCATTCCGATCAGGAACGGCGTCAAGTATGGCAGGACAATCGCCATTCCACCCGATAACCCCAGCAGAATTCCACGCAGGCTGAAATAGAGAAAGCCCGAATTGTTCAAATGCTGTCCCAGGCGGGAAATGGATTTCTCAAAAATCCTCAGGATTGGCGGTTCCAGGAGAGCCCCCACTCCATAGACCAGCCAGAAGAATCCCACAAGCAGGGCAAAAAGGATGACGTATCCCCATACCCGGTGGGTTAGCAGGGCATCCATACGTTCCCGGAAGTCGACGGGCGGCTTGCTGACCGTGGCAACCTGCTCAAACATTTTCATGGAGAGGGCGTGACGTTCTGAATGAATGACTTCGTCGGCCAGTTTGCCGCGGCTGTCAGTCAGACGCCGGCGAGCTTCCTCTACCAGTTGTCGGATCTCTAGGGCGTTTTGCCCCAGGTAATAATCGTCCCCTTCCAGGAGTTTGATGGCTAACAGGCGCGACGGTATTCGAGCGGGAACGTGACCGTCTTCCTGGAGGCGGGCCGCCAGGGCCCCGATGACATCTTCCGTATCACGGTGAAAAGGCACCCCCCGGCTGGGTACCACCTGAGATTTCTGCAGCTGCAGGACCTTCTGAAAAAGGTCGTAAACGCCCACTCCTTCAGGGGCAATCGTTGTGACCACGGGAACACCGAGGAGGGACGAAAGTTTTTGCGGATCTATCTGGATTCCTTTCCGGTGAGCTTCGTCCATCATGTTGAGGCATACCAGCAAGGGCAAGCCAAGATCAATCAACTGCAGCGTCAGCTCCAGGCTGCGGGGCATAACCGAGGTGTCTACGACATTCACGACTACATCAATCTCGGATGTGTGGAGGAATTCGCGAGCGGCCGCCTCGGCAGGACTGAAAGCGGTGAGGGAGTAAGTTCCGGGAAGATCAACCAGTTCAGCCACGGTCCCGTTGAGGTAGACCCGGCTGCGTGTGTATGAGACCGTAGCTCCCGGAAAGTTGGCTGTCAAGGAGCGATACCCCGCAACACTGTTGAAGAGGGTGCTTTTTCCAGAATTGGGCTGCCCCACCAATGCAATCTTTATCAAACCGGTTCCACCTTGATCCGCTCGGCGTACTCTTTGCTCAAAGCAATGGACGTACCGCGAGCCTCAATGAGGATCGGCCCGCCGAAGGGCACGCGACGCTTGACTTGAATGGTGTCCCCCACCTGGATCCCCATCTGTGCAAGCTGCTGCCGGATGCCGTGAGCCCGGGAAATGCCGATGATCCGCAAATGGTCACCCTCCTTCATCCCATGGAGCAGCCTACCAGCACTTCCCTTGTCTCGATCAGTCATTAGAAACGCCCATCGTCCAATCGCTTCACCACCAGTTCTTCGTACTCCAGGGGGTGAAGTGTCCTGAGCTCGTGCCCTGTGATTTTACCATCAATCCAGACTCGGCTCATGGGAAAGACTTCGGGGTTGAGATGGACATTGTAGAGGTGCCAAATAATAATGGAGAGAAAAGCCAGCACAGCCTCGTAGCTGTGGATAATGCGGAAGATATCAAAAATCCAGAGCGGGAAGATGCGAAAAGCCAGGTTATTGGCCCACAGGAAGAACCCGGTAACTATCATGACAAAAGTGCCCCAAATGAGGGCCAGGTATTCGAATTTTTCAATAAAGTTGTATCGACCGTATCGGGGAGGCTCCAGAAACAGCCAGTACTGATGGGCGTCAAAGAAATCCTTGCGGATCCCTTTGCGGTAAATCCAGCGAGTAAAGCCCAGATTGTAGTTGAAGGATTCGAAAGCGTCGGTGATATCCCTGATCTCGGGCATCAAGGCAATAAATGTCTCGCGCCCACGCCGGGTGAAGGCCATGTAACCAAAGTGGAAGATCGAAAGCGCAATGAGCCCAACGGCTGCTACCCGGTGCATGATTCCGCGTAGGCTGAAGCTTCCCTAAAAAAAGAAGGCTCGCTGCAGCCAGACGGTAGGATCGAAGAGCAGGGGAAGACCTGTTATGACCAGCAAGACAAAGCAGGCGATCAGGGTGATATGCTGGAGTCGTTCTTCAACTGTCATTCGGATAAATACCTCGTCATCCCGGACAATCAATTTCGGGTCAACGATTCCGCCTTTAAGCAGTTGCCGCTTGATTTCATTTTGCATCGACTTCATGACACACCCGACCTGCTCTTCCTGATCTGCATTCTCATCTTGAAGTCAGCCAGGATATAAACCAAAAAACTCCCCAGGATGACGGTGATAACCAGAACATAGAAATTTTGAACGACATAAGACGCGTAACTCGTAGTTTTAGAGTCGAGGACATGAATATTGACAGCGGCCAGCCTGGTACTGGCCCCGCCGTGGCATTTTCCGCAGGTCTGAGGCAGATTGGCCGGATTAATCGGAGACCGGGGATCGCTGGACGGCCGGATATTGTGAAAACCATGGCAACTGGCGCAGTTGGCCACTTTGGCGACTCCATAGGCCGAAGCCAGCCCGTGGAAGGTCCCCTGGAAAGTCCTCAAGCGACCCTTGGGCAGCTTGTACTTTTCCGTCAGCTGCTCATTTTCGTGACACCTGGCGCAGGTCATCGCCACGTGTGTGGAATACACCGCGGAGCGCTTATCGCTCGGCGAGAGAATCCGGTGTTCGCCGTGGCAGTCGGTGCAGACCGGGACATCAGCGATCCCCTGGGAAAAGGCCTGTCCGTGAACCCCTTCCCGGTAGTCCCTGAGCATGCCGGAATGACAGTTCCCACAGGTGTGAGGAACGTGGGGTCTGGAAACCGGCGAGCTGGCATCAGAAATACGAACTATGTCATGGGCACCGTGGCAGCTGACACAAGTAGCGCTATTTATCAGGCCGGTCTTGGTCACTGCCATGCCATGAACCCCTTCCATGTAACCCTCGACAAACCCCTCTCCCTTTCGTCCATTGACCCTGCTGAAGTGACAATCTCCACAAGTGCGCGCCAGATTCAGCGGGTTGGTCTTTGACCTTAACTCGGTTTTCTCAAGCACGTCGTGGTAGCCATGACAAGAGGAGCAATTCACGCCGGGAATTTGCGGGCCTTGTTTGGCGGTAGCATGATGACTCTTCTGAAAACTCTTATCGGCATCCCCATGACAACTCCCACAATTCACCTTTGCCAGTTTCTCCGGATGTGGGAAATCCTTCACCTTCTCCAGGTCAGCATGACAACTCACGCAACTGACGCCGGATCTGGCATGGATGGACTTGTCGAATTCTCCTTGGTTGAGAAAGAGGCTGCGCCCAAGGCTGTCCTTCAAGTTCTCGTCTTCGTGACACTGGTAACACAAAGTATTGGGATCATCCACCGCACGAACTCGCTCCGGAATCGCCCAGCTCAGGAAGAGAAGCGTTGATGAAATGAAGAGTACTTTTCTGTGTGGAAGGGACCAGGAAATCCTGGCCAGCGGAAATGACAATGAATAACTCATCAGGACACACCACTACAGATGGTTCCACCTCCCTTTCTTGGAGCTAACGCAATCCTGAGTCCATCGCCACCGGCCCCTTCTGGAGTTTCAGGAAGAGGGTAACTAACTGAATTCTTGGGATTTCTTGTCCCTTAATCAGTCTGCAGGCTCGGCAGCATAAGCGAGGCGTTTGTGGGGTTCGGACAATAGCGGGTGATTTAACGCAATTCTCATGCTTGACGACTCTTCTACCGTACCCGGAGAATTCACACTTAGAATTGATTATTTTTTAATCAGCATACACAAGCTCTCATTCGAATGGTCAGGCGAAAGCACCCAATTTCTCCTTCTATTTTCACCCGTCATGCTATGATATTAAGGAACCCCTAATGAATTCCTTTGGCATCATCTCAAGCGTAACTTCAAAGATCGTGCCCTGCTTCTTAAACTGGCACTCGCCGCAACCCGGCTGCTCTCTTTTGTCACTCGCCCTTACTGAACTGCCGGAGTGCACAGGGAGTCTGTGTATGGAGGTGCTTGCATCGGGCCGAAGTCAAATGCTTCCTGGTCTGAGATCTTGAAACTCCTTAGGTTTGCGGATACACTCGAGTCTGACTGGCGGCTCTTTCTTCTCGTTTCTCACTCTGCCTGCGATGAACGAATGGCAGGGGCAGAGGAGATTCAATTTGGCAATTATAGGGGAACGGAAGGGACGTTGGATTCCAGGAGGAACCATGAACTCGCGATCGAAAGATGTAACCCGGAGGCACTTCTTGACCAGCACGACCGTGGCGTCTCTGTGGGGGGGGCTCAGTTCTACCAGTCTGTCTGCCGTGGCTTCGAACACACAGGGATCCATGGGCTTCCGGGATGCAGGTAAAGGGGTCTATGCGGGGTTAGGCGTGCGTCCGCTCATCAACGCGGCCGGAACTTACACCATGTTAAGTGCCAGCCTCATGCCGCGGGAGGTCGTTGCTGCTATGGAAGAGGCGTCACAGCAGCATGTCGTCATCCTCGAACTCCAGGAAGCTGTGGGTAAGCGGATTTCCGCTCTGGTGGGCTCAGACGCCGCGATGGTCACGGCCGGCTGTGCCGCCGCACTGACGCTGGCCACGGCCGCCTGCGTTTGTGGGACCGATCCGGACAAGATCCGGCTTGTACCAGCCTCGAACCGCATGAAGAACGAAGTGATTTTCCAGAAGTCTCACCGCTTTGGCTACGACCACGCCATCCGCAATGTCGGGGTCAAAATCATCGAAGTGGAATCGCGAAGCGAATTGGAGGCGGCCATCAACGAAAGAACCGCCTTGCTCTTTTACTTGAACCTGGCGGACTCTAAAGGGCAGGTGAAGCGGCAGGAGTTCGTAGAAATTGCCAGGAAAGCAGGGATCCCCACCTTGATAGATGCGGCGGCTGATCTGCCTCCGGCCCAGAACCTGACGGCTTTCCTTAAAATGGGATTCGACCTGGTAGCCTTCAGCGGCGGGAAAGGACTGCGGGGACCCCAGTGCTCCGGTTTGTTGCTGGGCCGCAAGGACCTGATTCAGGCAGCCCTGTTGAACGGCGTGCCATATTCAGACACGGTGGGGCGAATAGCCAAGGTTGGCAAAGAGGAAATCGTGGGATTGTGGAAGGCCGTCGAACTCTACGTGAAGCGAGATCATGAAGCCGAATGGCAGGAGTGGGAACAGCGGGTCGAATACATTGCCCGGGAACTGAAGGGGATCAAGTCCGTGCAGACAGGAAGGTTCGTTCCGGAAATCGCCAACCAGGTTCCTCATTTGGCAGTTACCTGGGATGCCAAGGCTTTAAAACTGCCCCGGGCGGATTTTGAAAGGAATCTGCGCGAAGGTAATCCACGGATTGAAACCGGGCCGGGAGTCACGGAGGAGGGGCGGTTGGTGATTGCGGTCTGGATGCTACAGCCCGGTGAACATCGTATTGTGGCCCAACACTGCGCGGAGATCCTCAGGAAAGCGGCACAGAGCGGGTAGACTCCATTCATCCAACCATCAACATCGCCTTCCTCCTCCGAAGGCAAAGCGGTGGAACACTCGGCCCTTTGTGCCGGTGGGTGGCACAGCAAACAGTCAGTACCTCCCGCCAGTTCACAGGCTGTAGAGCGGTGATCTGATTAAGAGAGAGCAAAGGCCCGACAGAATCGCTACCGGTACGTAAAGAGCGAAGCATACAGGATCAACGCGACCATCAGCAGGCCGATCCCCAGCGCGACAAAGCCCAGACGACGCCACATTCTTGCGATAATCGGCAGTGGGGGGGGCATCAGACGCCCTTCCAACTCGCCGTTGTCAACCATTGCCTGGTATTCCCGGGGCCGGTCACGCTGGAATTCCTCCAGGGGCATCCCCTCTGTGAATATCACCGTGTCGATAGGAAACTTCTCCGGGCGGAAGTGGGTATTGAAGAAATGGACGCTGAAGATAAAACACACCGCAAGCAATGCCTCATCACTGTGAATCGTGGTGGCTACGTTGACCATCCAGCCAGGCACGAACCGAGTAAAAAAGGTGGGGAACCACAGTAACAGCCCGGTCGTGCCGATCACTACTACACCCCAGAAAACGGCGAAGTAGTCGAATTTCTCCCAATAGGTCCAGCGGCCGTAATCCGGCCGAGGCCCTCGTTTGAGAAACCACTTCAGTGAGCTGATGAACTCGTGCCAGTCTCTTCGGTTGAAAAGCATGCTGTCGGGTCCGGTGACAAACCGGAACCAGCTCAGACCGCTTTTCCTCTGCTGACGTAACAACTCCCACAAGTGCAGACCGAAGTAAGTGAACGTGAGTAAAGCGCAAAAGCGGTGTATCAGGCCGGCGGCCTGAAAACCTCCCAGCAGGCGCGCTAGAACTCTCGCCCAGGTAGCATAAGAAAACTTAAGAATCATCCCGGTCAGCGCAAGCCCCAGAAAACTGCCGATCACCATAAGATGCAGGTTGCGATGCAAACGGTCGAAGCGGCGTACGTAGAGTTCTCCGTCCCGAGAGCCGCTGGGTGGTGCGGCCTTGCGGTATTCGAACGATCGAGGAAGCCACAGGATCGTGTGCACGCCAGAGACGACGAGCGTGACCACGAGCAGGGACGTCATGCCCCAGAAAGTGTAGAAAAGGAACGGATACTTTTGGGGATCATGATGGGTGGCGTGGGTCAAATATCCTGCGAATTGACGATGAGAGCCGGGGTGGCAGTTGGAACACGTCTTGACAAT
Source organism: Terriglobia bacterium (assembly GCA_041484625.1). GTDB lineage: Bacteria > Acidobacteriota > Terriglobia > Versatilivoradales > Versatilivoraceae > JBGPHY01. Next base: position 9,825 of record JBGPHY010000153.1, read on the forward strand.
GTTGTTGCGGCTGAGCCGGGAGCGCGGGTTGGTCACGGGCAGGATATCGTGAGCGCCGTGGCAGTCATAGCATTTGGCGGTTGCCAGGTATCCCAGCTTGGAGACCTTTCCATGGAAGGTTTCGAAGTAGCTGGCCGTGATCTTCTCGTGGCATCGGCCGCATTGATCCATGATATGGAGGCGGAAATCCGCCAGATCAGTCCTCTCGATTGTGTGCGCGGAGTGGCAACCGCTGCACACGGGCAATTCTCTGCCCGAGTGGGTCACTTCGGGAGAATGAACGCTGGCGGCGAAGAGCTCGTAGATTCCGCGATGACATCGGCCACACGTTCGCGTGATGTTGTTGCGGTTTACACTGGAGCGGGGATCGCGGCTGGGAAGCTCACGGTGGGCGGTATGGCAGTCGGCACAATTAGCAGTCACCGTGAGACCGCTTTCCAGCAATCCCTTGCCGTGGATGCTTTCCATGTAGTTTTCAACGATATTGTTTTGTTGGCCGCGGTAGCGGAGAGCTGCTTTTTGCCCGACTCGATGGCAGTTGCCGCAAAGCGCCGGCACGTTG
>JBGPHY010000154.1:0-10380 GCA_041484625.1 Terriglobia bacterium
GACCACGTGGTCAAGGGGGATACAGTCCGCGAGGTTCTCAATTATGTACAATACAACGCGGATGAACTGGTGGCACTGATGCGCAAAGACGTGGAGCGCGCAGTGCGTGAGAAGAAGATCACCCTCGAGGAATCAGCCCTGCTCCTGCGCTTTTATGAATCCGGCCTTCACGGTTACACTTACCTGGAAGAAGCACACGCGCGATAACCCCGGAACTCTCTCCTTCTTGCTTGTCCTCGATCTCTCTTTTTACCTGCACACAAATTTACTGCCTATACGAGGGTTGGATAAGATCGCTTTATGAATTCCATAAAAAATATATATTTTCTTTTATGACCAGGATTCTTTAAAATCTAAAGAATTACGCGTATTGCAGGGTGGAGGTGTCTTTCGCGGGTAAAGGCTCTCGGCGGGAGTTCCTGGGGGGGTAAGCCGGAATCCTTAAGAGGGGTCGTATTCGCCGGAGCAGTGGTGTTGGCTCTCGAAGGTGGTGTCATCCCCTGGGTGGAGTTCCGCTACCGTTGGGCTAGTAATTATCTTGAGGATTGGTTGATGTCATCGAACGGCTATCCGCCTAAGCAAGGGTTATACGATCCGCAGTATGAGAAGGACAGTTGCGGAGTCGGGTTCGTAGCTAACATCGATGGGGCCCGTTCCAACCACGTGGTTCGCCAGGCGCTGGAGGTCTTGTCCAACTTGAATCACCGCGGCGCCTGCGGTTGCGATCCGGAATCCGGCGACGGCGCGGGCATCCTGATGCAGATTCCTCATGAATTCCTGAGGAGAGAGTGCCGGGAGATCGGAGTGGAACTTCCGAGACCTGGTGAATATGCCGTGGGCATGGTCTTTCTGCCTCCCAATCCCAATCATCGGCGACGGTGCGAGGAAATCCTGGAGCATGTAATCCGGGAGGAAGGATTGGAGTTACTAGGCTGGCGGGAGGTTCCGGTGGATAGTTCGGTGATCGGAATCGTGGCGCACCAGGCAGAACCAGTCATCCGTCAGGTGTTCATTGCCCGGAACCCTTCCCTGAAATCGGAGGCCGATTTCGAGCGGAAGCTCTATGTCGTACGCCGCCATACGGCTTTCACGGTTCCGAACCTGGGTATCGAAGATGCCCACTACTTCTATGTGCCGAGCCTTTCCTGTGTCACCCTAATCTACAAAGGCCAGTTGATGGCCCGGCAGATCGATCAGTATTACCTCGATCTGAAAGATTCCTCCATTCGAAGCGCGCTGGCGCTGGTTCACTCGCGTTTCAGCACCAATACCTTTCCCTCCTGGAAACTGGCCCATCCCTTCAGATACCTGGCCCACAATGGCGAAATCAATGCCTTGCGGGGAAATCGCAACTGGATGCGGGCCCGGAGCCAATCGTTAGCCTCCGAGTTACTGGGTGAGGATTTGCACAAGCTCTTCCCTGTGGTCACGGAGACGGGGAGCGACAGCGCCACGATTGATAATGCCCTGGAATTCCTCCTGGCCGGCGGACGCTCCCTGCCTCACGCGATTATGATGCTGATCCCCGAGGCCTGGAGCAAGAATGTCGAGATGGATCCGGACAAGCGGGCTTTCTACGAGTACCATGCCTGCCTGATGGAGCCCTGGGATGGCCCGGCAGCCATAGCCTTCACCGACGGGAGATGCATCGGTGCGGTCCTGGACCGCAACGGCCTACGACCTGCCCTGTACGTGGTTACCAAGGACAACTTGGTGATGATGGCTTCGGAAGTAGGCGTACTGGATCTCCTTCCCGAGGAGATTCTCTATAAGGGGCGTCTTCAGCCTGGAAAGTTCTTTTTGGTGGACACCCTTCAGCGGCGAATAGTCGACGATTCTGAACTAAAAGACCAGATCGTCCACCGCCGGCCCTACCGGCAATGGTTGGAGGCTCATCGCGTGCGACTGCAGGATCTGCCTCGACCCGAGTCGGCCTGTCAATCCGATCCCCGCACTATGTTGACCCGACAGAAGGCCTTTGGTTATACCGTGGAGGATCTCCGACTGCTGATGACCCCCATGGCCAGGGACGGGGAGGAAGCAGTGGGCTCCATGGGCACAGACACTCCCCTGGCGGTGCTTTCCAACCATTCCCAGTTGCTCTACAACTATTTCAAGCAGCTTTTCGCCCAGGTCACCAATCCTCCGATTGATTCCATCCGGGAAGAGATGGTGATGTCACTCGACACGTACCTGGGAAGCGAACAGAACCTGTTGGCCGAGACGCCTGAGCATTGCCGGATGATTCATCTCCCAACCCCCCTCTTGACGAATTCGGAACTGGAGAAGATCCGCCACATCTCTACCGACGGCTTCCGGTCGGTAACGCTCTCCATGGTCTTCCCCGCCAGTGAAGGGGAGGAGGGCATGGAAAAAGCTCTGGAGGAGTTGTGCCGGAAAGCCTCAATGGCCATCCGGGAAGGGGCCAACATACTCATTTTGTCGGACCGTTCGGTGGACCCGGCTCACGTCCCGATCCCCAGTCTCCTGGCCACTTCGGCGCTCCATCATCATTTGGTCCGCGAAGGCACACGCACCAAGGGGGGCCTCGTCGTGGAAACAGGAGAGGCCCGCGAGACCATGCACTTTGCCTTGCTGATCGGCTATGGTGCTGGGGCCGTCAATCCCTACCTGGCCTTTGAGACCTTGTCGGACATGGTCCAGCAAGGACTTTTCCCTGAGGAAATCACGATTGAAAAGGCCCACAAGAACTACCTCAAGTCCATCGACAAGGCGCTGCTCAAGGTCATTGCCAAAATGGGTATTTCAACCATTCAAAGCTACCGGGGCGCCCAGATTTTTGAGGCCATCGGCTTGAACACGAACCTGGTGGATCGTTACTTTACCGGCACTGCTTCGCGAGTGGAAGGCGTCGGACTCGAAGTCCTGGCCCGGGAATCCTTGATGCGGCACCGTCACGCCTACCCGGATGCCCGGTTGGAGAATTCGATGCTCGATCTCGGCGGCCAGTACCAGTGGCGGCGGGAAGGCGAATTCCACTTGTTCAACCCTGAATCCATAGCCAAGCTCCAACATGCCGTCCGCCAGGAAAGCTATGAGACGTACAGGGAATACTCCGAGTTGATCAACAACCAGAGCCGAAATCACTGTACTCTGCGCGGTTTGTTGAAATTCAGAAAAGGGAGCCCCATTCCTCTGCAAGAAGTGGAGCCCGCCCAGTCAATTGTCCGACGGTTTACAACCGGCGCCATGTCCTTTGGTTCGATCAGCAAAGAAGCACATGAGAACCTGGCCATCGCCATGAACCGCATCGGCGGCAAGAGCAATACAGGCGAAGGCGGCGAGGACCCGGCCCGGTTTCTACCCGACTCCAACGGGGATTGGCGCCGAAGCGCCATCAAGCAAGTGGCCTCGGCTCGCTTCGGAGTGACCGCTGAGTACTTAGTCAACGCAGACGATCTGCAAATTAAGATGGCCCAGGGGGCGAAGCCCGGAGAAGGAGGGCAGTTGCCGGGCCACAAGGTGGACAAGGTCATTGCCAGGGTCCGGCATTCAACTCCCGGTGTCAGCTTGATCTCTCCACCTCCTCATCACGACATTTATTCCATCGAGGACCTGGCGCAGTTGATTTATGACTTGAAGAACGCCAACCCGCAGGCCCGGATCTCGGTCAAGCTGGTAGCTGAAGTCGGAGTCGGTACGGTCGCTGCGGGAGTGGCCAAGGCCCATGCCGATGTGGTCTTGATCAGCGGCCATGACGGAGGGACGGGGGCTTCGCCACTGACCTCCATCAAACACGCCGGCATTCCCTGGGAACTCGGACTGGCTGAAACTCAGCAAGTGCTGGTGATGAATGACCTGCGCGGCCGGATTATTGTCCAGACTGACGGCCAATTGAAGACGGGCCGGGATGTTGCCATTGCCGCTCTGCTGGGAGCCGAGGAATTCGGTTTTGCCACCGCACCCCTGGTGGCTTCCGGATGCATCATGATGCGCAAGTGCCATTTGAATACTTGCCCTGTCGGGATTGCAACCCAGGATCCTGTGCTTCGCAAGAAATTTGCGGGCAAGCCGGAGCACGTCATCAACTTTTTCTTTTACGTCGCTGAAGAATTACGGGAGATTATGGCGCAACTGGGTTTCGGCCGATTGGAGGAGATGATCGGTCATGTGGAGGCGCTGGATGTCCAGGAGGCCATCGACCACTGGAAGGCCCGCGGCCTGGATTTCTCGAACATCCTGCACAAGCCTCACGTCCCTTCAAGAATCGCCACCCGCTGTGTCACCAGCCAGGACCACGGTATCGAAGACGTTCTTGACCGTCAACTGATCGAATGGTGTCGACCGGCCTTGGGTCATCTGACCCCCGTCCAGTTGGATCTTCCTATTCGCAACATCCAGCGGGCAGTGGGCACCATGCTGAGCGGGGAGATCGCCAAGAGGTATGGGAACAAGGGATTGCCCGAAGACACTATTACTATCAAATTCACGGGCTCGGCCGGGCAGAGCTTTGGCGCCTTCCTGGCCCACGGAGTCACGTTGATTCTCGAAGGCGATGCCAACGATTACGTGGGAAAAGGGTTGTCCGGCGGGAAATTGATTGTCTTTCCTCCGCGAGTTTCCACCTTCCTCCCTGAAGAGAATATTTTGATCGGCAACACAGTCCTTTATGGCGCGACGGGCGGCGAGGCGTATTTCCGTGGAATTGCCGGAGAGCGCTTTGCCGTCCGAAACAGCGGCGTCCATGCCGTGGTCGAAGGCGTCGGCGATCATGGATGTGAATACATGACGGGAGGGGTAGTGGTCGTGCTGGGTGCGACCGGGAGGAATTTTGCGGCCGGGATGAGCGGTGGGACCGCGTTCGTGCTGGATACGCGAGGCGCCTTTTCATCCCTCTGTAACCTGTCTATGGTGGAACTGGAACCCGTCACTTCGGTTGACGACATTGCCACACTGCGCACTCTGGTGGAACGCCACACTCAATTCACTGCCAGTGCCCCGGCACAGCGAGTTCTGCGGGACTGGGAAGCCCTGTTGCCCAGGTTCGTCAAGGTGATGCCCAAAGACTATAAGCGCTCCCTCATGCAGTTGGAACAGGAACGACTTCAGAGTGCCAAGCTGGAAGCTGCAATGACCCAGGCCAATTCGTGGCCGGGAGTTCCTTGATGGGAAAGGTCACTGGCTTTCTGGAAATCAAGCGGGAGCACACGCCGCGGCGGCCGATCGAGGAGCGCATCCGGGACTGGTCCCAGGTGTATCACGAACCGAAGGACGAGTTGGTCAAAGCCCAGGGCGCCCGCTGCATGGACTGCGGGATCCCTTTCTGCCACACCGGTTGTCCGCTGGGGAACGTCATCCCGGACTGGAACGACCTGGTCTACCGCAACCGCTGGAAAGAAGCCATCGAAGTCTTGCACAAGACCAACAATTTCCCGGAGTTTACGGGCTGGGTCTGCCCCGCTCCCTGCGAAGCCGCCTGTGTGCTCGGCATCAATGATCATCCGGTCACTATCAAGCAAATTGAAATCAGTGTCATCAACCACGCTTATCGCGAGGGCTGGATTCAGCCCCAACCTCCCAAAGTCCTTTCAGGAAAGAAAGTTGCAGTGATTGGCTCCGGCCCCGCAGGGTTGGCTTGTGCCGACCAGTTGAACCGTGCCGGTCACACTGTGACGGTCTTTGAGCGAGCCGACCGCACGGGTGGCCTTTTAACGTACGGTATTCCCGACTTCAAGCTGGAGAAGTGGATTGTCCGCCGACGATTGGAGCTGATGGAAGCCGAAGGAGTGATTTTCAAGACCAATGCCAACGTAGGCCACAACATCCCTGTGAAGGAGTTGCGCCGGAGTGTGGATGCGGTGGTCCTTTGTGGTGGGTCCACTCAATCCCGGGACTTACCGGTTCCCGGAAGAGAATTGAACGGCATCCATTTCGCTATGGACTATCTTCCTCAACAGAACCGGCGGGTAGCCGGTGAAACCGTTCCCCGCGAGGAAGAAATTACTGCCAAGGGCAAGCGGGTGGTAATTCTCGGAGGCGGCGATACCGGCTCAGATTGCCACGGGACAGCCCTCCGCCAAGGTGCGGTGTCTGTGCACTCCTTCGAACTCCTGCCCAAACCTCCTGTCGAACGCTCGGCCTCCATGCCGTGGCCTTATTGGCCCATGATCCTGCGGACCTCCAGTTCCCATGAAGAAGGTGGAATGCAGGATTGGAGCATCAACACCAGGCGGTTTTCGGGCTCGAATGGCAGGGTCGAGAAGCTGCAGGGAGTCCGCGTGGAATTCGGGTCCCCCGACGTTAACGGGCGCCGTCCCATGAAGGAGGTAGCCGGCAGCGAGTTCGAGATGGATGCGGACCTGGTACTTCTGGCACTCGGCTTTGTCGGTCCTGAAAAAGGCGGCATGATCGATCAACTCCAACTGAAGCTGGACAGCCGGGGGAATGTCTCTACCGACGGGGAGTACATGACCAGCGAAACAGGGGTGTTCTCTGCGGGAGACATGCGACGCGGTCAATCTTTAGTGGTTTGGGCCATTTCAGAAGGACGCCAGGCTGCCCGGGCTGTCGACAAGTTCTTGATGGGTTTCACCATCCTGCCTTAGTAGTTCCTTGCCTTCTCGTCCTCGTTCTCGTCGTCGGTTTTTCTCCTCTGCAGAGCCGATACCGAGAACGACGAGGAGGACGAGGGCTTGCTTCGTTTGCTTCTATCCAAAAGACGCCGTATCATGGACCCGGGAAAACACTCTCTTCTGCCTTCATGAAACCAGTGTCAAAAGTCGATCGGTCTTGCCTCTGGAGAGAAGGACTTGGAGCCACAGAGTCCACTACCTGACTCACCTGAAATTCAATCGCAGGTGCAAGCCTTGCTTCGCCAGTTCCTGATTGAACTTGGATCCCGAAGAAGCCTCAGCAACCTTAAGCCCGAGGCCAGCCTGGAAAGAGATCTGGGGCTCGGCAGTTTAGAGCGGCTGGAAATTCTTTCCCGGCTGGAAAAGAGATTTGAGATTCGTTTCCCCGACGATATTCTGGCTCAGGCGGAAACCGTAGACGATTTGGCCAGTGCTGTAGCTAATACCCGGCACGAATACGGGCAAACTCAAATACCCTTCGGGCCAGTTGAATTTGCGGCCCGCCATTCCGGAATCGAATCTGCCATTCAGCCGGTTGTACCCCCTCAGTTCGGCTTCTTCTGTGGGGAGTCAGCCCCCGCAACTCTGATCGACGCATTGCAGGTTCATGCCAGACAGGAACCTCAGCGAATCCATGTGAATTTGCAGAAAGGCGAATGGGAGCACCAGAAAGTCCGCTACGGAAATCTGTATGAGGGCGGCCTGGCGATTGCCGGAGGATTGCTCGATCGTGGTCTGAATCGAGGCGACAAGGTGGCGCTAATGCTGCCCACCGGCGAGGAATTCCTGCACACCTTCCTGGGAGTATGGTTGGCCGGTTGCGTCCCGGTTCCGATTTATCCTCCCTTTCGTGCCGACCGGATTGAAGAGTATGCCGTGCGTCAGACATCGATTCTCAATAACGCGGGCGTTCGGTTGTTGATTACCTTTCGTGAGGTGGAGCGGCTGGCCAGACTGCTTCGTCCCCGGGTCTCGAGCCTCTCTGATGTATTGACTAAAGAGGCCCTTTGCTCCTCACAGCCGTCGTTAACCGCCCAGGCAGCCGCTCCAGAGGACATCGCCTTAATTCAGTACACTTCGGGAAGCACCGGGAATCCCAAAGGAGTAGTCCTCACCCACGCCAACCTGGTGTCCAACATCCGGAGTATTGCCGAGGTTATTTGCCTGACCCCCTCGGATGCGGGAGTCAGCTGGCTGCCGCTCTACCACGACATGGGGCTGATTGGATCCTGGCTGTTTTGCCTCTACTTCGGAACTCCCCTAACCCTGCTTTCTCCCCTTGAGTTCTTAAGCCGGCCGGAACGCTGGTTGTGGGCCATCCACTACACTCGGGCCACACTCTCCGCAGCTCCCAACTTTGCCTATGACCTCTGTACGAACAAGATCGCTCCGGAATCGGTAGAGGGACTAGACCTGAGCTGCTGGCGAGCGGCCCTCAATGGGGCAGAACCTGTCAGTCCTATGACTCTCATGCGATTCGCCAATCGGTTCCTTCCCTATGGATTCCGACAGGAGTGTTTCCTGCCGGTCTACGGGATGGCTGAATGCGCCGTGGCTCTGACGTTCCCTCCGCTGGGCCGTTCACCTCGCGTGGACTCGGTGAATCGAGGAGCCCTGGCTTCAGCGGGGAGGGCCCTTCCTTCCGAAGATCGAGACGCGAATGCCTTGCAGTTCGTTTCCGTAGGTGTTCCAATCCCCGGTCACCAGATAAGGATTGTGGAGGAATCCGGGCGCGAAGTAGGAGAGCGTCGCCAGGGCCACATCCATTTTCGCGGGCCCTCCATGATGCAGGGATACTACGGCAATCCTGAAACCACCCTGCTGGCATTTTGCGACGGCTGGATCGATTCCGGAGACCTCGGATATCAGGCAGAGGGTGAGCTTTTTGTAACAGGCCGTTCCAAAGACATCATTATCAAGGGAGGACGAAACCTTTACCCTCAAGAAATCGAGGAAGTGGCCGCCAGCATCCCGGGCATTCGGCGTGGATGTGTAGCCGCCTTTGGAATCGCTGATTCAAAGAGCGGGACAGAGCGGCTGGTGATAGTGGCGGAGACCCGTGAGACTGACAGGGAGACTCGGGACCGACTCGCTTCGGAAATCTCCACCTTTGTCGACATCAACCTGGGTCTGCCGCCTGATATCGTTGAGCTGGTTGCTCCCCACACAGTTCCCAAGACTTCCAGCGGGAAGATCCAGCGAGACACTTGCCGGAAGCTCTATCTCCAAGGATCCCTGAAACGGCCCCGCAGACCTTTGTGGATCCAGATTCTCAGGATCACGACCGCCTCGGTTTCGGGCCGTGCTCGCTGGTTGACTCGAGCCATCGGCCAGTTCGTGTACGGCTGTATCGCCTGGTGTGTCCTGGTCCTGGTGTGGATTCCCTATGGGGGGCTTCTTCAAGTGTCCCGCCGAGCGCCCAACCCCTCGAAAAACCGCAGACGGTTTCGTCGAGCGTGCCGGATGGCACTTCGCCTGGCCGGGCTGCTGCCAAGGGTAGAGGGCTTGAACCATTTCTTTCAAGCCGGAAATCAATCCCAAGTCCCCCAACCCTTGCTGCTGGTTTCCAATCACAGCAGCTATGCCGACCCCTTGGTGTTAGGAGCGGCAATTCCCTTTGACTTCCTGTTTACTGTAAAGAGCGAGGCGGCTCGCTGGCCGCTGGTGGGAATTTTCATCCGCGCCTGTGACTATCTCCTCATCCATCGGGCCAGTCCGATGCATGTTACGTCGGACTTCCAGCAGATAGTGGAGGCCTTGAGAAGAGGGTCGAGAGTCCATCTCTTCCCCGAGGCGACCTTTACTCGTGCCAGAGGTCTGAGACCGTTTCAGATGGGAGCCTTCAGACTGGCAGCGGAAACCGGCTGCCCCATTCTGCCGGTGACTCTTCGTGTGGTCAGGGAAGTTCTGCGGGATGGTTTCTGGCTGCCGAAGAAGCGTCCCCTTTCCGTCGTCCTGGGACCTTTGCTGTGGCCCCAGGGAAACAGCGTCGAGGAACAGGTCCGGCTACGCGAGGCTGTGCGTGCAGAATTCATCAAACACTGCGGAGAAGGTTCGCTGGATCTGATTCAGGCAGGACCACCCAATCCCAAGGGTTGAAAGGGGTAGGGAATCACATCCGTCCTCGTCCTCGATCCTCCGAATTGCCAAGGACGAGCACGAGAAGGACGACGATTACGAATATCAGAGAAGCCCCCCATCCACCGAGTCGTGCCGCTGTTATTGGCGTAGTCCTGCCGCCTGCAGCATTTTTTCCCGAACCTCTCTGAATTCACTCCCGGGTTTCCACTCAGGTCGCTTCTCATTTTGTGCCACGCGGAATCCAACTCGGAACAGGAGTTGAAGGTCTTCGACGGCACCGCTCAAATCCCAATCCGGTTTAATCTCGTCGGTCACCTTGTGATAGTCTCTGGCAGTGTACTCATCTCTTTTCTGGCGCCCGAAGTCAACCGGCTTACCGATCATCTCGTTGCCGGAGTCAGCGTTCAGCGCCGGGACTCCTTTCTTGGCAAACTCGAAGTGGTCTGATCGAAAGTAGTAGCCTTTTTCAGGTTCAGCGTCCGGAGCTAGCACTCGCCCCTGTGTTTTCGCTTCTTCCTGCAGGACGTCGTCCAGTGTGGACTGCCCCAGCCCCACCACGATAAGGTCTTTGCTGCGGCCCCAGGTGTTGAGCCCGTCCATATTGATGACGGCGGCTGTTTTCGACAATGGATAGAGGGAGTTCTCCGCATAGTATTTGGACCCTAGCAGTCCCTGTTCCTCCCCGGTCACTGACAAAAACAGAATC
>JBGPHY010000155.1:0-10348 GCA_041484625.1 Terriglobia bacterium
CCTCTCCGCCATAGGGATCTCCTCGCGTGGTTGGTCTGAGCCTCAGGACCTTGCAAAAGTAGCACTGGCTGAAAGATCCCGTCAAGGCAAAATCCCAGAGAATTCTTGACAACATTGAACTTATTCTCTAGACTGTGGTCTCACTTTCTCTTGAGGAAGGTCGGCTGTGATCAAGTTAGACATCATTAACCAGGTAGTTGAGCGAACAGGGATCTCTAGAACCAAGGCCGAGATGGCGGTGGATTCGGTTTTCGATGCCATGAAGGGAGCCCTGCAGAAGGACGACCGGATTGAGCTCCGCGGCTTTGGAGTTTTCACCATCAAGCCCCGCAAGACAGGGATCGGCCGCAACCCACGGACCGGCGAAGAGGTCTCCATTCCGCCAGGGAAGGCGGTTCGATTTAAACCCGGAAAAGACCTTCAGTCCCTGTAAATGGGAGACAGCAGAGATTTCTGAACCTGTCACCCTTCGGTAACGAGGCCGGGTGGAAGCCGCGAGATGCCCGCGTTGCCGGTTCGACTGATGATCGAAGGCGAGTTCACCAACTCGCCTTTCTTGTTTTCGGGTCGCCCCATTATGGATGACAATCTGATGGGCCCTCGAGTGGAGAGCCCTCCTTTTTACGCCTACATCCCACCCGCTCCTCAGGTTTTCTATCGCCCCAGGTACAAGCTCAGCCTGTTGCTCTTTCTTCTAACTCTGTTGTCCACGTTGCTAGTGGGCACGGAAATGGAGATCTCTTACCGGGCCAATGCTCCCATTGCAGATCCCGTGGGATTCTTTAAAACCCTGCTGATTCACCCGTCCAGCCTGCTGGAAGGACTCCCTTTTGCGTTGACCCTTCTGGGAATCCTGATGGCGCACGAGATGGGTCACTATCTGGCCTGCCGCTACTACCGGATACAGGCTACACTGCCCTACTTCATCCCATTCCCCAACCTGATCGGGACCATGGGAGCCTTTATTCGAATTCGGTCTCCCTTCCAAAACCGGAAGTCCTTGTTTGACGTGGGAATTGCTGGTCCACTGGCCGGGTTTGCGCTGGCCGTTCCTGCACTATTCTTCTCTTTGCCGCTCTCCAAGCTTACTCCGATGAGACCGGGACTCACCTATTTTCTGTTTGGAGAATCTCCGTTGTTTAAACTGGTGGCTCTGGCTCACCACTTGGAGTTCCCCGCAGGTATGGACATCAATTATCATCCGGTGGCCATGGCGGCCCTGGTGGGGTTATTTGCTACAGCCATCAACCTTCTGCCGGTTGGCCAGTTGGACGGGGGACACCTCATCTATTCGGTTTTCGGACGGCACCATCGCCTGGTCTCCCGCCTCTTTGTGTTTGGAGTTGTACCATGCCTGATGTTTTTCTGGATCTGGTGGGCACTTTGGGCGTTGATCCCGCTTCTGCTGGGCATCAGGCATCCTCCAACCATGAATGACGAACTGTCTTTGGATCGACCCAGGAAACAGCTGGCTGTGGTGGCCCTGCTGGTCTTCCTGCTGAGTTTCTCCATCACCCCGATTCGCCTATTTCCATGATGATTTCCATTCAAACACTGCATCGCCGGCAACCTTGGTTTCCCACGGGAACCGGAGAGCAGGGAAAGGACTAAACAACCATGTGTGGAGTAACACGAAGAGACTTGTTGAAGGGCGGTACCGCATTGGTGAGCCTTGCTGCGACTAGCTCGGCAGGCGCCCTGGCTTCCATGGCAGTTTCCGAGGATGTGGGGAAGCTAGACCTGGTCGCTCCTGACATCTATTTCCATGTGGGAGACATCTCGCGCGGACTCTGCAACAATGGATGGATCATCTTCGAAGATTATGTTTTGGTGATTGACGCCAATTTTCCCCTGGGGGCACAGGAAATAATGTCGAAGATCCGGGCCTTGACGGAGAAGCCTATCCGCTTTGCCTTTGACACCCATCATCACGGTGATCACGCCTACGGCAACCAAACCTGGGTCGAGAACGGCGCCACTCCCCTGGCTCACACCGGCGTGATAGAGGAAATGCGGCGGTATGAGACCGGCTACTACGGCAACAAACCTGGCCGCTGGGAAGACACAGCCAAGGCGCGTCCTGACGTAAGATCCAGCCGGCTCAAGCCGCCGTCCTTGCTCTTTCCCAATGAATTGATCTTCGACGATGGCAAGCACCGTGTGGAATTGATGCATTTGGGCGTGGCCCACACTCACGGTGACGCCGTTGCCTGGCTGCCCCAGGAGCGCATCCTGTTTGCCGGTGACGTTTGTGTGAATGGGCCACACAACTTTGTTGGCGACGGGAACGTGGAGAAGTGGATTGTCACACTCGACGCTGCCCGCAAGCTGGGAGCCCAGGTGATTTGCCCGGGCCACGGCTCGCGCGGTACGGGGAGTGTCCTGACAGATCAGCAGCAGTTCTTCCAGGCCCTGCGAGAGAAGGTCGGGGCGCTTGTGAGCGCAAAGAAGGGCCCTCAGGAAATTAAAGACTTCGTGGAAAAGATGCGTCAGGACCTTTTGTCTCAGTCCAATATTGCCCGCTACGTGGGGAGCAGTTTTGTGGATCAGGCGGAAAAGGTGTACAACGAATTGACGGGAGAGCAATTCCCGGATGCCAAACAGAACGCCCTAGCAGCCCGCTGCTGGCATGCACACGCCCACGGACTGCAACTGGTAGCATAAGGAGTAGACTCTTGGGCTAAAGTCCAGTGTCCAATCAAAGGACGAAGCATGAATCCCGGGAACGGAGCGAGTCAAACGAACAGCAATTCGGAAACCTGAAAGGGTGCACTTGCAGAACGCTTCTTCAACATCGAACTCCTGATGCTTAACCGCCGCCAATTTCTACGAAGATCTCTTCTGGGGGCTGCCGGTTCGGCAGCGGCTATTGGGGTCTATGCTCACTGGCTCGAGCCCCACTGGTTTGAGGTAGTCCACCGGGAGCTTCCCATTGCTCGGTTGCCCGAAGCCCTGCGGGGTCGACGAATGGTTCAGATCAGCGACCTGCATATTGGGCCCGAGGTCGACGACAACTACCTGGTGCGCGCGTTGAAGCAGGTGTCAGTCCTGGAACCTGATCTCCTGGTGATAACAGGGGACTTTATTACTCAGCGCCCCCGTGGGCAATTCGAGCAGGTGAACCGGGTACTGGAACATCTTCCGCGAGGGAAGATGGCCACCTTGGCGGTGCTGGGTAATCACGACTACGGGTTCGGATGGAGAAGCCATGAGATTGCCAATACGCTCATCTCCGTTGTGAAACACCACGGAGTGCAGGTTCTTCGTAACGATATCAGCACGGTGGCCGGCTTGCAGATTGTCGGGATTGACGATTTCTGGGGGCCGAATTTCATGCCCAAACTGGTCATCCCCAGGGTGGACACGGAGCAGGCGGCACTGGTGCTTTGTCACAACCCTGATGCTTGTGACGAGCCCGTGTGGGGGAAGTTTCAGGGGTGGATTCTTTCGGGCCACACCCATGGTGGGCAATGCCGCCCTCCGTTCCTGCCGCCGCCCGTGTTGCCGGTGGCCAACAAGCACTATACCGCCGGCGAATTCGAATTGGCCGGTGGCCGTCGACTTTACATTAATCGCGGCCTCGGTCATTGGTGGCGAGTTCGCTTCAACGTCCGGCCGGAGATCACGGTGTTTACTCTCTGTTGATGACCCCTATTATGAACCGCAGAAATTTCCTGAAAGCCGGAACCGTCGCACTGAGCGGCGTGGGCTTGATGCATGAGATCGCGGATGCCGCCGAAACGGCGCTTCAGGCTCCCGCCAGACAAGTCTTTTCGATGAATCGCGACTGGCTCTATGGAGGAAAAGTGGGTCCCGGATCGACGCTGCCGGATTTCGACGACTCCAAATTTCAGCGAATCACCCTTCCCCATGCCAACAAACTCCTCCCTTGGCACAGCTTAGATGAAAAAGAGTTCCAGTTCGTATCCATCTACCGTCGGCACTTTCGCGTGCCTGATCCATTGCGTAGCCGCCGCATTTTCGTGGATTTTGCGGGGGTCATGACTGCAGCCACGGTGACCCTCAACGGTGAAAAGCTCGGTGAATACCGGGGAGGATATACGCCTTTTTCCTTCGAATTGACCAGGCACCTGAAGTGGGGCGAAGACAATGTCCTTGCAGTCGAGGTGGATTCAACCGAGCGCGCAGACATCCCACCGTTCGGGGAAAACATCGACTACCTGACATTTGGCGGCATCTACCGGGAAGTGTCGATGCGAGCCGTCCCGGATGTTCATTTTGAGAACATCTTCAGCAAGCCAAAGGATGTTCTGTCGGATAACCGGAGCATAGATGTTCGGTGCTTCCTGAGCAAGCCGTCTGGCCCGACTCCGGGAGCACTAAAACTGACAGTCGAGCTGCGCGATGGTGAGAGAGTGGTGGCGTCTGAAGCCCGGGACGTTGAGGCTTCCACAGAAGGAAGCTCCCATCTGGTTTCATTGCGACAACTTGGGAAAGTCGTGCTCTGGGATCTGGAAAGCCCGAAACTCTACCTGATCACAGCACGACTCCACGATGAACCGAAGCTGGTGGACGACTACTCGGTTCGCCTCGGCTTCCGCGAGGCTCGCTTTACGCCGGACGGATTTCAGTTGAATGGCCAGACTGTTAAGCTTCGCGGACTCAATCGCCACCAGACCTTTCCCTTTGTGGGCGGGGCCATGCCGGCCCGTGTACAACGGCGGGATGCGCTCATTCTCAAGAAAGAGTTGAAGTGTAACATCGTCCGTACCTCGCATTACCCTCAGTCCACTCACTTCCTGGATTGTTGCGACGAAATTGGCCTGCTCGTGTTTGAGGAGATCCCTGGTTGGCAGCACATCGGTGATCCAGCGTGGCAGGATCTGGCTGTGCGGAACGTTGGCGAAATGATCCGTCGCGACTGGAGCCATCCATCCATTATTCTGTGGGGTGTCCGCATTAATGAGTCGCAGGATAATCACGGTTTTTACGTTCGGACCAACACGCTGGCGCACGAATTGGATGATTCGCGGCAGACCGGGGGTGTGCGCGACCTTCCCCACTCCGAGCTGCTGGAAGATGTTTTTACCATGAATGATTTCGGTTTCCCCTTGCGGGCGCCCAACCATCCTCTCTATTTGAACACGGAGTTTAACGGCCACATGTTTCCGACCAAGCGCCACGACAATGTGGACCGCGTGATGGAGCATGCGAGGCGACACGCCCGCGTGCACGATCAACTTGCCTCCGACAAACGGTATGCCGGCGGAACTGGATGGTGCGCCTTCGACTACAACACTCATTTCAACTTTGGATCGGGCGACCGGATCTGCTACCACGGGGTGAGCGACATCTTCCGCATTCCTAAGCCGGCAGCCTTTTTCTACCGCTCCCAGTGCGATCCCAAGGAGGAAATCGTATTGGAACCCTGCTTCAATTGGTCTCAGGGAGATCAATCTGAAGGCGGCGGCATCAGGAAGGCGACGATTTGTTCGAACTGCGACCACCTTAAGATTTACCTCAAAGGCAAGTTGAAGGCCGAAGCCGATCCAGACCGTAAGACTTATCCTTCCCTGCGCTATTCACCATTCATCGTTGATCTGATAGGAATTCCATTGGAAGGCTGGGGAAACCTGCGAATTGATGGCTACATCGGTGGGAAGCAGGTGATTTCCAAGACACTTCCCGGCAACGACACAGAATACGAGTTGCGTGTCGAGCCCGACGATAAGGAGCTCTTGGGTGACGGAATTGATGCGACTCGTGTGGTGCTGCAGGTGACCAATGAGCAGGGAGGTTGGCGCCCATTCTCGTCTGGCGCAGTGGCTCTCCACATCGAAGGTCCGGGGGAGATCATCGGCGAAAACCCGTTCGCGCTGGTGGGCGGCGTAGGAGCCGTGTGAGTCAAATCCAAACAAGCCTCCGGCACGATCCATCTGCAGGCAGGGATGCCGTACCTGAAGACTAAAACAGTTGAGATCCGGGTCAAGACAGCGCCGCCGGAAGTGGTTTGAGAGGGGGTCCTCCGATCGCCCGACCATTCGTCTTGTAGGGGCAGGTCCCAGTGCCTGCCCACGAGATGATTGTGCGGTGCTAGGGCGGACACGGGGTTCCGCCCCTACCGTTCTGGATCGTTGTCCCATGGCGGCCAGCCCTCAGGCACTGATTGCTCTCAGCTCAACTCGTCACTTGTCACTCGCCAGTTGCCACTTAATGGAAGTTCTCCACCAGCATCAGGTCCGATTCCCAAGGCGTATCTTCGTTGTAAAGAAACCACTGACCGTCGGGGGAGATTGTCAGGAAACTTCGGATACTAGAAGTCTCCTCCTGATAGATGGGAGCAACTTTTCCGGTCTGGAAGCTGAGAAATTCGATCGTGTACTTCTTGCCGCTGCAAGTGGAGAAGTAGATGCCTTCCGCACTAAGCGCCCAATCGCCCCAATGAATCTCTCGGTCCAGAACCGGTGTTTCCTCCCCTCCATCCCGAGAAACTTTCCAGATAGGACCAGAACTATAGCTTCGTTGGCCGGGCTTGGTGTAATAGAGTATTTTCCCGTCGAAGGGTTCCACAGCGTAGAATCCACCTCCCTTGGTGACCTGGACGGCCTTGCCACCTTCGGAAGGCATCTTCCAGACTTGATAGCTCCCGCCGCGATTCGATGAAAAATAGATCCATCTCCCGTCCCTCGACCAGCTCGGAACCTGATCCTGCGATTTTTCATTGGTCAGGCGTTGAGGAATGCCCCCATCCGCGTCAATGACATAAATCTCGCTATCTGCCTCCGGCCTGCAGTCAAAGGCTATCCGATTGCCGTCGGGAGACCAACGGGGGCTTCCACTGAATCTCCGCAGATTGGTCAGTTGCACGGGCTTCGCCCCGTCGCTGTCGCAGATCCATGTTTCATAAGAGCCAGATCTTAATGAATTAAAGGCGATCTTCTTGCCGTCAGGTGAGTAGGCCGGGCTCCAATCTGGGCGGGTTGACCCCAGGAACGGGGCAGCAGAGCGGTCTTTTCCTCTGGAATTCGGTCCCCGCATGCGCCAGATTTTATCTACCATGCCCGAAGACTGCGTGAATACCATGTGATTTCCCCAGATCGCTGGATCCCCGGCATTTTCTCCAATGCCGGCAACCGCCTGCGGCATCCCACCCTTGAGGGGAACGCGGAATACAGCGAACCGTGTGGTAAAGACGATCTCGCGTCCGTCAGCGGTCCATGCCGGCCGAGAAATCCTGCTGTAATTCTCGTATGTGAGCCGGATGGCCTCGCCTGAGGACACCGGTTGAACCCAGACGTCATATACGGCCCAGTCATTCCGCCGCACGAAGCCCACCCTCTTTCCATCCGGTGAAAACTCGGGAGAGAAATCGCCATAGGGTCCGGCAGGCGGAGAGGTCAGGGGAATCTTTTGCCGCGTATCGAGAGACAGCAAATAAATCCGGGCAGGACTCTCCGCGGCGCTTTTCTCGGAAAATGCCAGCCAGCGCCCGTCCGGGGACCACGACAAACTACTTGCGTCTGAAGGCGCTCTCAGCTCATAAAGCTTACGTTCCGCCCCTCCCAGGGACGGTACTGTATAAATGGAAGGGACCTCTCCCGAAACACGCACAAACGCGATCTCTCCACCGTCTGGCGACCACACAGGCCAACCATCCCAGGCAGGATCGGAGGTCAGCCTAAGCGGCTCACCTGGCCCCACCTGCTTTACATAGATATCCCAGTTATCCCGGGCAGGTCCATTCCACTGGAAAGCGACAAGCTTGCCATCGGGGGAAAATCTGGGATTGGCTTCTATGCCAGGCAGGGTGGTAAAGGGAACTATTCGCATCGGTTCCCGAATCACTTCGCTCTTCTGGCGAGAGAGGTACCACCAGAGCGGGACGACCAAGACCGCAAGCAGTGCCGTCACCGCGATCCAGCGCTTTGCATTCCAGCGGGGCAGGATACGACCTGCTGCTGCCAGATACGCCGCAGACTTGCCCGAATCCGTGTCGCGCTTCAGCCGCTTCAGGTCGGCGAGCAGGTCTGAGGCCGTCTGGTAGCGAGCCTCGCGGAACTTCTCCAGGGATTTGTTGATGATCCGCTTCAGCTCGTCAGGTACCGTTGTTTGCACTCGCGGCGGCCAGGTGGGCGTCACGTGGAGGATTGCCTCGAAGATGGAAGCAGGGGTCTCTCCTCGAAATGGCGGTTGACCGGTAGCCATCTCGTAAAGAACGACCCCCAGGCTGAAGAGGTCGCTACGATGATCCACTGGCTGACCCAGTACCTGCTCCGGGCTCATGTACTGTGCGGTCCCCATCATCAGGCCCGGGAAGGTCTGGCTATCGGCGCTGGTTGCCATTGCCGCGGCTTGGCCTTCCACGCGGGTAATCTTCGCCAGGCCAAAGTCGAGCACCTTGACCTGCCCCTTGGGTGTGAGCATCAGGTTGGCGGGCTTGATATCGCGGTGGGTGATTCTCTTGCTGTGAGCTTCTGTCAATGTATCGGCAATCTGGATACCAATGTCGAGGATTGTTTCGATTGGTAGGGGCGGACCCCCGTGTCCGCCCCTCAGTGGGCGCACACAGGGGTCCGCCCCTACGGTGATGCGCTCACTGAGCGTCTCGCCCTCGACCAGTTCCATGGCAATCCAGTGGATGCCATCGGATTCCCCGATTTCATAGATGGTGGCAATGTTGGAATGGTTCAAGGCCGAGGCCGCTTTGGCTTCTCGAACAAACCGTCGCAGCCGTTCAGGGTCCCCCGCTACTTTGGGCGGGAGGATCTTCAGGGCATCAATCCGGTCCAGCCGGGTATCTCGGGCCCGGTAGACCTCACCCATCCCACCCCGGCCCAGCAGGGAGAGGATTTCATAGGGGCCGACTCTCCTGCCGACCAGGGGCTGGTCTTGTTTCTGGGTCTGTGCTTGGGCTGCCAGATCCAGGGTAGGTCTCTCCACGGCGTTTCCTGCCTTCTCGTGTGCAGCCAGCAGGGCCTCGACTTCCTGTCGCAAATCCTTATCGCCGGCACAGGCCTGTTCGAGGTAAGCCCCGCGCTGTTCAGGTTCCTGGCCCCGCGCTGCATCCAGCAGTCGGTCGATTTGCAGCAAACGCTCAGCCTGCGCGAGGAGTGGCCGGATGGCTGGGCCGTTTTGCGCCGGCGCGGGAAAACGGTGGGCAGCCTTCACAAGGGGTGCAGGGTTTTTGTCTTCAGCCTCGATGGGCGCAGCCGCCTGGTGTGCCATCGAGACCCACATCCGGGCAATCCAACTGGGGGAAGGAGCTGGGACCGGCCGGGGAGTATCCAGCGGCAGCCATTCGACCGGATAGATGAACCGGTAGCCGCGACGTGCCAGGGTCTCGATGTAGCGCGGCGTGTTGGCCGAGTCGCCCAGCGCATCGCGAATCTTCTTGACGGCAATGTTGATCGCGTGATCAAAGTCAACGAAGGTGTCTGCCGGCCAGAGCTTCCGCTGCAACTCTTCCCGTGTCACAATCTCGCCAGACTTCTCCAGCAGCATGCCAAGGACCTGGAAAGGCTGTTCTTGCAGCTTGATCTTGCGACCATTCTTAAACAACTCGGCGGTGCGCAAATCGGCCTGAAACACCCCGAAGCGGATCACCCTGGGACGAACCACATTCATGGACGCCCCCTTCTGTATGGACGAGAATCAGAAAGATGAGCAGGAGGGAGAAACTCAACTATGAACCGCGGCTATTCATTCTATCACCTCGGCTGTGGCGGTCAATGGGTTTCCATTAGCGGATGAGCAGGGCATTACCCTGGTTTGGGGATGGCCATTCCCGCCGGAATTGGTTTAAGAGACCGTTATGTAGGGGCAGGCCCCTGTGCCTGCCCACGCGATGATTGTGGCGGGACGGGGGCGGACACGGGGGTCCGCCCCTACCTGTCTGGACCGTCGTCGCTAGCGCCACCACCTTCGAAGGGGGAATCCCATTTTTATCAGCGATAGCGCGCCGAATGGGTGCAGGGAGGACAATTATCAATAGATAAGCGAACCTAACTATATTTTCTACCAATAGGTTACCTGGAGATCAATGTTCTACTGAAAGACGAGCGGCTGTGAATTGAGCTTGCTGATCTCCTGATCAAAAAATGGCGCCATCTCGCGACGGAGGTGGACGCCATGAGCAGAACAAAGAGAATCGTGCTCGTTGGAAGCCTTTTGTTCCTAGCTGTCCTGCCAGGTTTCTCCAAACCAAAAACGCCGGGTGATCATCCAATCCCTCTACTGGTTACCGGTCGCATGTTTAATTCTGCAGGGCTTGCCGCCGGGACTTTGGCTGAGGCTGAGAAGGAAGTGGGACAGGTCTTTCAAGAAGCAGGGATCGAGGTTCGTTGGCTCGACTGTTCCGCTCCACCCGATTTCATCCAGGACCCTGATC
>JBGPHY010000156.1:0-10339 GCA_041484625.1 Terriglobia bacterium
CAGAGCTGATTGCCTTTTTTTCTATGCCTGATTTCCCAGGGCGTTGTTCCGGGTTGGAATAAATCGGCCCTACAGGCCTCATGTCGCGAGAAATCCGGACGAGCGCTGGAAGGAACGGTCCATGGGTAAGGACTGAGTCGATTGCGATGTCTCAGAGAATCAACCGGAGGTCACCCATCCTTCGGGTAATCCGTTCACGGTCCAGGTACTCCAGGAGCGGGATAGCGAACTTTCGGGAAACGCCGGTAAGGGACTTAAATTGGCCAACATCGATCCGGTCAGATTGCTTTCTATATTCCGCCAGTACCTGCCTCAAGCGATTGATTGATTCTACGTGAAACCAGAGATTCTCCGAAATCTTCACCAGTTTCTTCTCCCTGGCCAGTATTTGCACAATCCCTCTCGCCTGGTCCCTGGAAATGTCCAAACTGGAAAGAACCTCGTCAAGGAGCGGCACCTTCCATCCGGCCTGGAGGAAAACCCCTTCAATCTTGTCTTTGCTTGAAGCCTCCTTGGGGTTTAACGAAACTTGATGTCCGGGTAGGTAAACGCGTTCCTGTTCCACCACCAGCTTCCCTTCCCTCTCCAAACTTTCCAGAACCATCCTGAAACAGTTGGAGGCCGCTCTCCGGAAGACTTCGGAATGCAGATGTTCCTTTGGGATTCCCCGGGACAGAGGTTCCTGCTGGTGATAGCTGCTGATGACCTGGAGAGTTTGTTCTCCCAATTGGGAAAAGGCTTCAGGAGAAACCGCCTGGAAGGGATTCTGACTCAGCAAAACCAGGCAGTTCCGGTCAGCCAGGGAGGAAAAACACTGGCGCAGGGAAGCGGGCCGTTCCAGGGAGCGGGAGAGTACCTAGGCCTCCTCGACGCCGGCCGTACCCTCCCTTCTGGACAGGGCCAGGATCAGAGAATCCAGCTTTCCGGCATCCAAGTTTCCCAGGTAATCCTCCAAAGCGTTTTTTCGGACGCCGCGGCGTGGATGGTTGTCGAGGACGACTCCGCCTCCGATAGTTGTCATGGGGGAGACCCGTCGGATGACAAACCGGTCCCCCGGCAGGGCAAGAACCGGGGTTTCCAATGAAATTCGTGCAAGTGCTTCGCCTGAGTGGGGGATCTCTTTTACATTCAAAGGGGTTAATGTGGCCATCAATTCTGAAGTGCCGTGGTGGAAGCGGATAGGGGTCCGGGCCTTGAGGGGAATGGGAGACCCCGCCAGGAGCTGTACCCTTGCATCCAACAGGGAACTGGGGCGAAAACGACCCGGGACCGAAAGCTGCATCCCCCTTTCAATCTCCGAGACCTCCACACCCTGAAGATTGAGCGCCACACGCTGGCCGGCAACAGCTTGCTGCAGGGACTGTCCGTGTACCTGGAGGTTACGAACCCGAGTCACCTTACCGGATGGATAAACTTCTACTTCCATCTCTGGAGAAATGGTTCCGTGAGTCAGGGTTCCGGTCACCACCGTACCGAACCCATGCAGGGTGAAGCAACGATCCACCGGCAACCTGAAAACTGCCTGGGTGTTGCGAGCCGGCGTCTCGCCTGCGATATTCTCCAAACCCGCCTTGAGAAGGTCCAATCCCATCCCGGTCATAGAACTAACAAAAATGATGGGAGCATCCTGCAGGAAAGTCTCCCTAAGGAACTCTCGGAGTTCAAGGCGGACCAGTTCCTGTAGCTCGGGATCTACCAGGTCGCACTTGGTAATGGCCACCAGACCTCTTTGGACATCTAGCAGTCTGCAGATGTCCAAATGTTCCCGGGTCTGTGGCATGATTGATTCATCGGCAGCCACCGCCAGCAAGACCGCGTCAATGCCTCCCACCCCGGCCAGCATGTTCTTAACGAACCGCCCATGCCCGGGAACGTCTACGAAACCTATGTGGAAGTTTCCGCCGAGGTCCAAGGCGGCAAAACCAAGGTCGATGGTAATCCCGCGCTCTTTTTCCTCCTTCAAACGATCAGGGTCCGTCCCGGTCAGGGCCTTAATCAAGGAACTTTTCCCATGGTCCACATGGCCGGCGGTCCCGATGATAATATTCTTCATGCCCTCAATCCCCCAGGAGGAATTCTGGTGATATTGAGTCCTTTCAAAATTGGCATAATTAATTGAAATAAATATACTTGTAAGAGAATCGTCGCCCGACTTGTGTGTTTATTAATAAACTGTGTTCTTTTTTACTTGACAATCGATTTGTTTCGTCTAAACTATCATTAATTTAGCTCAGTAATTTTAGCGGCGAGAGTGTATTGTTAGTTTGGCTTCTAGTCATTTAGTGAGTAAGTTGATCGCCGCTAAGGAATCCGATGTTCTAAGAACAGAGGTTCCGTTTTATATGCGAGCTCCCCTCATACAAAGCCTTACCCATTATTTGCTGTCATTAGACAGCTCTCCGCATCGGTTTTATACTCTTCACTGATTTTTGCCTCACCTAAACCTTCCCCCTCCCGGCTTTCCGGGAGGGGCGACTCTTTTTGGGCAAATTGGCTAATGTGCTGCAAGGCACAGGGAGGGGCTGGGGAAAATGCCAATAAGGCCTTCGAGACTTCACAAATCCAACGACTTCAGGTAGGAACGGAATTCTACACCGAGGTCCTCCCTCCTCAATGCAAATTCCACAGTGGCTTTCAGGAAACCCAGTTTGTCGCCGGCATCGTAGCGCTTCCCCTCAAAACGGCAGGCGTGGATTGGCTGTCGCTCGAGCAGGCGCTTCAGTCCGTTGGTCAACTGGATTTCTCCGCTCCCGTCCGGAGGGGTATCTTCCAAAACATCGAAGATTTCCGGGGTCAAAATGTATCTCCCAATGATGGCTAAGTTGGAGGGGGCCTCGGAATAAGGGGGTTTCTCGACCAGATCTTCCACACAGTACACCCGGTTCTCTCCTCGTTCATCAGGGATCGGACTCCCTTTGATGACCCCGTAAAGGGAAATGTCAGGGCCATTGACTACCTGGGTTGCCAAAACCGACGTATGGTACTTCTCAAAGACCTCTACCATCTGCTGGGTACAGGGGACTGCGGCGGAGATAATGTCATCTCCCAGCAACACGACAAAGGGTTCATCGCCGACCAGCGGTTTGGCGACCAAAATGGCATGTCCCAACCCCAGGGCTTCTTTCTGGCGCACGTAGGAGATGGATACCATCTTGGAGATGGCGCGGACCTGTTCGAGGAGATCTGTCTTGCCCCGACTCTCCAGGATTTTCTCCAGCTCGTAGGAAACATCGAAGTGGTCCTCGATGGCGTTCTTGCCGCGCCCCGTGACAATGATGATGGTCTCTATCCCCGAAGCAATGGCTTCTTCCACCACGTACTGAATGACGGGTTTATCCACCAGCGGCAGCATTTCCTTCGGTTGGGACTTAGTGGCAGGCAGGAAGCGCGTCCCCAAGCCTGCGGCGGGAAAGACAGCCTTGCGTATCTTCATCCTGTGCGTCCTCACTTGCGGTGAATGATGGCATCCAGTCGAACTTGGGATTCCTCAGCCAGTTCAGTCCCCTTTCCCTCTTCGATGACGTGCTTATATAGCTTTTCCGCTCGCTCCCAATCCTGCAGATTGGCAAAGAGCCCGGACAGGTAGAAGTAGCCTTCCAAGAAACCGGGATCCAGGGCGATGGATTTTTCGAATTCTCGAACCGCCATATCGTCCATGCCCTGATCGGCCAGGAGGTTAGCCAGGAAATAGTGCCCGTCACGATCATCGGGCCGGAGGGCCACAAAGCGGCGGATCTCTTCAAGTGCCTTATCGATGAGGCCCAATTGGGCTAAAGTAACCCCAAAATTGAACCGTGCATCGGCGTCATCGGGATTCTTGGCCACCTGCATAGCCTGAGACCTAAAAACGTCGGAGGTTAGCGCCTTGTTGTAATAGTATTCTTCCTTGTAGGGAGGGAAACCTGATTTCCAGAACTCCAGTCTGCGCTGGCGATCCAGGAAATCCACTCCGACTTCAGCCTGAAGCATCGGATCCAGTTCATCAGCCAGTGCCGCTTCTTCGGGGTCTTGTGGAATGGAGTTGAGTTGTTCCAGCAGCCGCTCATACTCCGCATCGTCTTCTGTCAATCGCGCCAGTGCCACGTTCAAATAATATCGCGCTTTTCTCTGATCTCCACGAGCTAAGGCTTCGCTGGCGCGGGATTCCGCGTCCTCCTGTTCCTTGGCCTGGATTCTGTCCAGCATGGCATGGACTTTCTCCCGTTCGACAGTTCCGTCCAGGCCGATGGCCTCCAGAGCCTCCTCCAATTCCAGCCTGGCCATGCCCAATTTGCCGAGCTGTTCGTACTTCTCAGCTTTCTCCAAGTGGGAGGCAACGTTTAATGCAAACACTCGTCTCAACATACGATCAGCCTCCTCGCTGACGAAACTCCCTGTGCTTTAATATGGGACACTGCCCCATTACGAATCACGACGGGTTCCCTTTCTGGGATGCAACGCCGGGAGCCATCATAACCCGGTCCCCGCCGTCCCGTTTGGCCAGGTACATCAGACGGTCCACTGACTCAATAAAGTCCTTTTCCTCCATTTCCTGCACATACTCGGCGATCCCAGCGCTGATGCTGATCTGGTCGTTGAACTCCTTAGCGATGGCTCGACGCAACCGTTCCACGGATGTCAATGCTTCACGCGTTGCCGTGTCGGGGAGCAACAGACAGAATTCGTCCCCCCCGTAGCGAAACGGCAAGTCGACCCCCACACGAATAGTACGGGATATCACATTTCCCACCCGGCTCAGAATCTCGTCTCCAGCCAGATGTCCGTAATTGTCGTTGTAAGTCTTGAAGCGATCGAGATCAAAGATGCAGAGTGACAAGGGCGTGCTTCTTCTCTGGGTCCTTTTGATTTCGCGTTTCAACTGCCTGAAGAAGCTGCGCTGGTTGTAAAGACCGGTAAGATCGTCGGTGACCGTTAACTGTCTCAATTCGTTTTCCAGTTCGATCCGCCGGGTAATGTCGGTCAAGACGACCAGGAAACCCACCACCCGATCCAAGTCGGGAATAATTGGATGGATGACCATATGAGCCCGGAAGGTCCTCTTGTCGGGTCGTTCAATATCTAATTCGTCTTGCCAACTGTCCGTCCCGGCTTTACGGTTGAGTGACTTGAATACTTTCCTGACGGTCTTGCTGCGGATCACCCGGGAAATCTCCTTCCCGGCCGCTTCCGACGCCGAAAGACCCAGAAGTTTTTCCGACCCGGAATTGAAAATGATGATTCTGCCGCTTCGGTCGATGGAGATAATGGAAAGGTCAGCGGCGGCATTCAGTACGAGTTCCAGGTACTGCTTGGACTCGCGAATTTGCTGGAAAAGCTTGGCGTTCTTCCAGGCCAGCGAAATCTGTGACGCCACGGCCTCCATGACAATTCGGTCGTCTTCGGTGAAGCGGCGCAAAGCTGTGTCTTCGATATTGAGGACTCCGAGAATCTCGTCCTCGGTTTTCAGGGGAACGGCCAGTTCGACCGCCGTGTCCTGGAAGGCTTGCCTGTAGGCAGGTTCCTGCCCAACGTTCGGAACCAGCAGGGTCTGACCAGTATGGGCGACCTTACCGACAATTCCCTCATCCGCATTCAGTGCTGCCGGCTTCTTGGAGCTGAACAGGGTGTTTTCCTGGTATTGACAGTGAAGCAACTGGGTCCGGTTCTCATTGAAATAGAAGATGTCTATGTGACGGTAATGGAAATGATCCTTGAGGAGATAGATGGCTTTCTCCAATAGTTTTTCGACGACCAGTGCTGACGTGAGCTGCTCGCCGATGTGATTCAACACCTCCAACTGCCGGGAACGGCGCTGTTCCAGATCCAGCAAGCGTGCGTTGTCCACGGCCACGGCCACCTGGTCAGCAATGGGAGATAGGAATTCCAGGTCCTGCTGTCCATAAGCAAAGGGGTGACGACTGGCAAAGATCAGTGCGCCGACCAGGCGGTCCTTAGTCACGAGGGGGACTAGCGCGCAGGCCCGGGACTTTTCCATCAAAGGCAGTCCCGAGGCACTGAATTCGGAATGAATAGAAATGTCAGGAACCAGCAGAGGGGCCTGACTGGAAAGGAGTTGCGAAAAAAACGGGTGGTCCAGAGGAAGCCGGTCCCGGTGATTGGAGTGATCCTGCCCTTCGACGCCCACTGCATAAATATCCACAAACAGCCGCTCTTTGTTCAGCAGGGCCAGACCTGCACTGTCAAATTCCAGAAATTCACGGCTTTGCTGGACGATGATTTGAAAAATTTCGTCCAATTTCAAGGTGGAGGTCACGGCGCGAGCAATTCGGGCCACGGCGTCGATCCGCTGCTTCTGGATCCGCTGGATCATCTCCAGCTGCCGCTTTTCGATGGCGCGCCGGATTGAGGCTTTAAAGTTCTCAAAGTCGAAGGGCTTCAGGATGAAGTCATAAGCTCCTTGCTTGAGGGCCTTTACCGCGGCATCGACGGAGTCCAATCCGGTCAGCACCACCACCGGGACAGGAAATTCCTCCCGATTGATGAATTCGAGGATGTCGTAGCCGTTCACCCGATCCATCACCAGGTCCGTAATCACAAGGTCAAACGAGTTGGCGCGGAGCTGCTCCAAGACCAATTCCCCACTATCGGCGATGGTGACTTCGTAGCCAAGATGGGACAACAACAGGCGCAGGCTCTCCCCCATTCCGATTTCGTCGTCCACCACCAGGAGCCGCCACTTAGACGAAGGGGATTTGAACTTAGGAGTGGCGAGAGGGTAGAGGGTCATCTGTTCCATGAATCGGGTTCCCCTAGAAGTATGAGTATACTCCGCCCACACCTGCGGTTGGCAGGGATTGTAACAGAAGCTACTCTTCAAGACAATTGACGCGCGAACCGCCGCTTTGGCGCCTGGGAATGAGAGATTTTCAGCGCCTCTTATCCTCGCTCATGCACTTATTCACCGCAGACGAGAATGAGGGTGCGCAAGTTCGCCAGTTGCGCTACTCCAAATGCAGGACTACCATCTTGACTTCCGTCATCTCCTGGATGGCGTAGTGGGGCCCTTCTTTGCCAAATCCGCTTTCCTTCAGTCCGCCGTAAGGCATGAGGTCCGCCCGCCATTGCGGACCCCAGTTGACGTGGAGGTTTCCGAATTGGTTTCAAACTGCGCTGCGGGGCCGACGTAACATCTCGGGTTCATTGGGAACGATGAAGATCAGGACCAGATAGGCCAGAAGTGCAATTCCCCCCGAGAGAAAAGTGACCAGCACCCAGGCCACCCGGATCAGGGTCGAATCACAGTCGAGATAGTCGCCGAGTCCCCCGCAGATTCCAGCCAGTTTACGGTCGAGCAGCGAACGGTAAAGCTTCCTGCCCGGCCATTGAGAAACCTGCAGGTTGGATCCGCAGTGTTTGCATTTGATGGCTTCATCTTGAATCTCTTCAGCACAATATGGGCATTTTTTCATGGTATCTCCTTCCGGATCAAGCCCCGGCCAAGCATATTACCACTCTTTGAGAGTATACAGCAGACAGCCTCCGATTGTTCCACAGCAAAACCCATGCTCCAGATCCAACCGCATCAGGAAGCAATGATCGAAGAATTCACCGTCCAAGGTCATCGGGTTCGAAACACCGCCAGAGACTATTCTTCCTTGAGAATTCCCGGAAGGCCAGGTTTGTCGGAACTGAAGGGGGGGGGTAGCGGCACGTTCAGCAAGCACCCCCCACCACAGGTTGATGGAGTCAAGGTCGGCCCAGGCCCACCCTATACCACTGAGACCTCTTTGCAGAGATAGACATCCTGGATGGCATTGAGCAATTCGACCCCTTCCTTCATGGGCCGCTGGAAGGACTTGCGGCCGGAGATCAGACCCATGCCGCCAGCCCGCTTATTGATGACGGCAGTCTGAACCGCCTCTCCAAAGTCATTCTTGCCCGAGGCGCCGCCGCTGTTGATCAGCCCTGCTCGACCCATGTAGCAGTTGGCCACCTGGTAACGGCACAGGTCGATGGGATGGTCGCTTGAGAGCTCCGTGTAAATTCGCTTGTCGAACTTCCCGTAGCTGGATCCACCCATGTTCAGGGCCTCGAACCCTCCGTTGTTCTCCGGCAGTTTCTGCTTGATGATGTCGGCCTGGATGGTCACACCGAGGTGGTTGGCCTGACCGGTCAGGTCGGCCGCCACATGAAAATCCTTATCCTTCTTGAACTGGCTGTTACGCAGGTAGCACCACAGGACAGTGGCCAATCCCATCTCGTGGGCCAGTGCAAAAGCCTGGCTGATTTCCACGATCTGTCGACCACTCTCAGACGAACCGAAATAAATCGTAGCGCCCACTGCAGCGGCCCCCATGTCAACAGCCTGCTTCACCGTGCCAAAAAGTATCTGGTCGGCTTTATTGGGATAGGTCAGGAGTTCGTTGTGATTGATCTTCACCAGAAAGGGAATCTTATGGGCATACTTGCGCGCCACAGATCCGAGCACGCCGTAAGTCGAGGCCACCGCGTTGCAGCCACCCTCGATCGCCAGCCGAACGATGTTCTCGCCGTCAAAATAGTCCGGGTTTTTGGCGAAACTGGCGCCTCCGGAATGCTCTATACCCTGGTCCACCGGCAGGATAGACAAATAACCGGTTCCTGCCAACCGGCCCGAACGGAACAATCGTTCCAAGCTCGCGAGAACCCGGTTGTTCCGGTCAGAAATCGACCATACGCGGTCGACGAAATCCGGACCCGGCAAGGTCAGTCGCTCCCGTGCAATCTTGGGATTTGAAAAGTTCAGGAGATATCCGGCTTTGTCGCCGAGGTGTTTTTGGATCGTGTTAATCAATATTCCTCCTCTGTCATCAGAAAGTTGTGCGGAGCTATTCTAGCAGACCTTAAGGCAATTGGAAAACCACGGCGGATTCCTTGACGGATATCACTCCGATCCCCTTTCCCGCGTATCGCCTACTTGGCATTCATATGCTGGGATTCTGCTGGACAAATTATTTGGAGATTGGAAGCTCTTGGGAGGCTGTTCTCAAGTCTTCGGATCACTTTGTTGTCCCCATTAACAGTTACCAAACATGTTAGATGATGTTAAGGCTCGAGCTTGGGGGCGTTATCAGTTCGGATTCATTTGGGGATCTCAAGGTTTGGTTTAGGGAAAGTTGGCCGCCGAGAGGAAATCCAGCAAATCGACTACCCCGAAAAAACGACCCGAGAACTCGTTGGGATTCGATCGCTTTCGGCCTAAACTCCCTGCTTTGAATCCGTGCCCCAGCTTCTCCTTGCGGAATTGGCAGGGTTAACTGTGCGTCTAACGGACATAACCTTGTACGACATCAAACCGGCCGCTTAGAATTCATGCGTGAAGCTCGACGTCTGCCAGAAAAGCACAGGGTGTGTTTCTGCCGAAGAAGGGCTGCAATCCAAAAAGCCCAGCCCACCTCGCGACGGAGGCATACACGCCCGAACTGCTTCATGGCTCAACGAGCCGTCTAAATTTTGGGATGGCGAGGGTTAATACGAGGCTCTCGCCACCGATCTGGGAGGATTAAAAAACTATGAAAAATCTTCAGACCCGAGCTTTGAAGGTTCCCGGGATGATTCGGGCAGGCGGTCACAGGGGACTTTTTTCGAGAGTCATGGTCCCACTTCTCGGAATGTTCTTGGTTGGGCTCTTATCGCTGCCCGCCGAGGCCCAATATACGAGCGGAACAATCCTGGGTACAGTGACAGACCCAAGCGGAGCCGCCATCCCGGGGGCCACGGTGACAGCCATTAATCTTGATACAGGCTTCCAGCGCAACGTGACGACCACGATGTCGGGTGACTATACGATGGTAAGCATGCCGCTAGGGCGTTACAAGGTAACGGCCGAGGCGCAGGGATTCAAGACTGCCGTCAGCGGACCTTTCACCTTGGTGGTAGACCAGAAATTACGGTCTGATTTCAGCTTGGCTGTGGGGGCTCTAACTGAAGTGATCGAAGTGACAGGGGCAGGGGCCACACTGCTGCAAACCGACGCGCCCGATATGAACCAAATTGTGCAGGAAAAGGAGATCAAGGGATTGCCGCTCAACGGCCGTGATTTCTTCTCTCTTCTGCTCCTCAGCAATGGATTGCAGGACACTTCCAACGATCAGGGAGGCGCCACCACGAATGTAACTTTCTCAGTGAATGGAATGCGCCCCGAAGCTAATTCGGTGACCTTGGATGGGATTGAAATGTCTTCCATCCGCGAATCAGACGTGGATCTGCGACCGAACATCGATGCTATTAGCGAATTCAAAGTTTTGACGTCCACTTACTCGGCCGAATACGGACATACCGCCGGGGGTGTAATTTCAATTCAGTCTAAGGGTGGAGCAAACGCCTTTCACGGTAATGTCTTTGAATTCCTGCGCAACGA